>JANXMO010000145.1 GCA_025354615.1 Burkholderiales bacterium
CAACTTGATCAAGGAGATTTGAAATGGCAACTGCAAAACAGGCACCTGCAAAAAAAGCAGCAGCACCCGCTAAAAAAACTGCCGTCGTAGCGAAAAAGACCACTCCTGTGGCTAAAAAAGCAGCGGCTCCTGCAACCAAAGCGCCTGCCAAGAAAACCACCGCAGTGGCTTCCAAAACAGCTGCGCCTGCTAAAAAGACAGCAGCGCCAGCGCCAGCCGCTAAAAAGGCAAGTGCGCCAGCCAAAAAGTCAGTTGCGCCAGCCAAAAAAGCTGCTGCTGCACCTGCTGCGAAGAAGGCTGTCGCTGCACCACCGGCCAAAAAGGCTGCTGCTCCTGTAAAGAAAGCAGCTGTGATGGCTAAAAAGGTTGCGCAGCCTTCGGCTAAAAAAGTCCCGGCAAGTAAAAATGTGCCGTTATCTGCTCCAAAGAAGACTGATATCAAATCAGTTGTTTCTAAAAAAGTCGTTGAAACTTCTTCAAAGCAAAAGGCATCCTCAGCTAAAACAGTTTTAAACCCTCAGGCTGCTTGGCCTTTTCCTACAGGAAATAAGCCCTAAATTTTTACATGAAGCCCTTGAATTACAAGGGCTTCATTGATTTAGCAATTTACTAATTATTGAATACAAATATTCAATAGATTTTTCGTGGATTTTCCAGTCTTTTTCTGCCAAAGTTTTATATTTTTCGATAAGAATTTTGTTTTTTAAAATATTAAAAACCTGTGCCAAGCGTCCTAAAGCAACTGCGCGGTCTTCTGTATACATTTCTTCATTAATTAAACCAATTGCCTCGTTGGCATTTTTTTGAGCTAAATTAAAGTCTCCTAAATTGCACAAGCACCAAGACATATCTGCAACGAAGAATGCTCTTTGATGTTCTAAACCTTGCGAGCAAGCGTCTTCTAAATGTAAGTTATATAAATCTAAAGCGGCTTTAAAATTTTCACAAGAAGAAAGGGTATATGCTTGTATAATATATACCCAACTCTTTCTTGAAAAGTTTTTAACTAGAAGATCGAAGTTTTCTGCCGCGGCTGATCCTGTAGCAGCAAGCGGTGCATACTTATTTATATCCTCTCCGAAAACGGAGGCCTGAATTGTATGATTTGCTTGTAAGCCTGCCATATTAAAATTTAAAGCGCTAACAGTACCATCATCTCCTTCAGCCAAGGCATGCTCTCGACATTTTATATACCACGGTCTTGCTGAATCTAAACGTCTGGCATAGTGCAAACTCATTGCAAACAGCATGCATATTCTTGATTCAGCAGGATGAAAAGAAATATCTTGTGAGTCCAATGCTAGTCGTAAATACTTTCCCATTACAGCAAAGTCATTTTTGCTATAAGCCAAATGCGCCAACCAAGCTGCGCTAAGTGACCGCAAGTTTTTGATATTCACGGCGGTACTTAAAGCATAGGCGCGCTGCAGGTGGTTGTGCGCGGCGCTGGGGTTGTCGCTGTAGTGGGCAATCCAGCCTTCTGCAATGTGCATCCAGATACTGACGTGCATGTCAGGATGGGCGGCAAATTCTCGTTGCAGTTGTTCCAAACCCTGGCGGGCGGTATCGAAATGGCCTTGGCGGCCTAGAAAACCGGCTCGTTCTGCTTTCAGGCAACCGAGACGGCTGCGGTTGGTTTCAATTTTGATGGCGGCGTCGAGCCGAATCAGTTTGAGCGACATGACGGGAGCGGTTGTGTGTCGTTGTTGTTCAGGCAGTCAGTTTGCGCAAGGCTTCCTGGTATCTGGCCACGGTGGCCGATATCAAGTGGGGCGGCAAAGCCGGGGCGGGGGCGCGGCGGCGCCAGGGGCGTCCATCAACTTGTGCGTGCTCCAGCCAGTCGCGTATAAACTGCTTGTCGAAGCTTGGGGGGTTGTGCCCTTGTTCCAACGCTGCGGCGTGGCTTTCGAGTGGCCAAAAACGGGATGAGTCGGGCGTGAGGACTTCGTCCATCAGCGTCAGCGTGCCGTTTGCATCAAGCCCAAATTCAAACTTCGTGTCCGCAATGATGATGCCCTTGCGCAGCGCCAGCGCAGCCGCAGTGCGGTATAGCTGAAGCGAAACGTTTCGCACTTCGTGGGCGCGTTCGCTGCCAATCAAATGGCAGGTCTGCTCGAATGAAATGTTTTCATCGTGATCCCCTGCTGCGGCTTTGGTGGCTGGCGTGAAAATCGGCTCTGGCAACGGGGATGCATTGCGCAAGCCGGGCGGCAAGGCAACGCCGCACACGGCTTGGTGTTGGCGGTATTCCTGCCAGCCGCTGCCGGCCAAATAGCCACGCACCACGGCTTCAATGGGCAGCGGCTGCAGCCGTTTGACCAGCATGGCGCGCCCGTCGATTTGCGCGCGTTCTTCCGGCGCTACCACCTGGGCTGGGTTG
Organism: Burkholderiales bacterium; assembly: GCA_025354615.1. Lineage (GTDB taxonomy): Bacteria > Pseudomonadota > Gammaproteobacteria > Burkholderiales > Burkholderiaceae_C > JANXMO01. Next base: position 2,381 of record JANXMO010000145.1, read on the forward strand.
TCTCCGGTCAAGTGGTTTGGGACGATGCCTTTGAGCTGATCGAACCAGAACAACGCCATCTGCGTCAGCAATTGGCCTTTGCCGGGAATCGGTTCGTCCAGCACCACGTCAAAGGCGCTGAGCCGGTCGGTGGCCACCATCAGCAAGCGGTCATTGCCGACCGCGTAATTGTCGCGAACTTTGCCGCGCGCCAACAGTGGCAAAGACCGTAGATTTGAATGAAGCAAGGCGGCGGCCGTCATGGGCGAAGTTCCTGAGCGAGTTGAGGCAGCAGCGCCGTGGGGTGCTCTCAAAGCACGGGCACGATTGTAGTAAGCGGGTTGTTGCTTCGTGCCGTTGCCGCGTTCGACCTAAAAACGGCAGTTGGCCGCACCTGAGCGGGCTGTGATGCGGTGTGCTGGCAAGGCGTGACGACGCGGCGGGTTCACGGATGTTCCTCCGTGCTCCGCACGCCGGTATTCGCCTGCAGCAAGCCATCGGCCTCAGGCCGATGGCGGCCCGGCGGGCTCATGCCCGCAAGGAGGAAGAACGCCGTAGCGCGGCCCGCTCGGGTGCGTAGCGCTGTCACCCATGAGGTGAATACGGCCGTGAGCGAAAAAGCGGGCAGGCATAAAAACCTTGCAAGCGGATATGAGCGGTCAACTGCCGTTTCCAGGTTGAACGGCTGAAGCCGGGCACTGAGCGGGCTAGGCTCCGCCCGATGGGCTTCTTGCTGGCGTGCAATGGTTTTGTGGCTTGTTGTTGTCCGCGGGTGAGTACTGGTTTGCATCATTTCGCCAGTTTTGTTCCCGACAGTGCCGCACAAAAAAGGCATTGCTCCCAAAAAAATCCGTCGCCCCCTCGGGGAGAGGGAGCGTTGGCAACCGCGGCTTCCATTGCGGCACGGCCGGGACGAAACCCCGACGCAGTGCAGCAAGCCAGCATCAAGCTGCAGACAACAAACGAGACGCTTGCAAACTTGTCCCACCTCAACAGTGCCGGACCGAGGACTCGGGCAATCGCATTGGCGCTGTGCAGACTCCCCTCACCCCAACCCTCTTCCCGAAGGGGCGAGGGAGCCTTTGGGAAGGCGCCTCTTGTTGCGGCACGGCGGGGATGAAACCCGACGCAGTGCAGCAAGCCAGCACCATCGCCCAGACAACAAGATGAACCCCACACCCGCACAGTAAATAAACACTCACACAGACGGGAAATCACGGGTCGGATTCCGCACACAAGCACTGGCTGGAAGGTTCAAGTTCAGCCCTCGTCCGTCGATAAATAAAACAAGCAACTTCAAGACGCCGGCCCCCATGAGCACCCCATCATTTGCCTCGATGACTGCCTCGTCCCCCTTCGGAAGAGGGACAAATTTCGCAAGCGCTTACCACCAGATCGGTGTCAGCACCGGTGTGTCGGAGGCCTCCCCCCACAAGCTGGTGTTGATGCTGTTCGACGGCTTCGTCGACGCGTTGACGCAAGCGCGCGGCGCCATGCGAGAGCGCCGCCACGAAGCGAAGGGACGCGCCGTGGGCCGTGCCATGAGCATTCTGGGCGAAGGGCTGAAAAACGGCCTGGACCTGCAAGCCGGCGGCGCTTTGGCGCTTCATCTGGATTCCCTTTATGCCTATGTGCTGGTGCGACTGTCACTGGCAAGCCTTAAAAACGACGAGGTCATCTTGGACGAATGTTTGCGTTTGATCGAACCGGTGCGCAGCGCCTGGAAAGCCATTGCCGCCCAGGCGGGCGTGGCACCACAAGCCGGAGCCGGCAAATGAGGCCCGGCGACGGCGGCCGCTCGAAAGGCGGCACGGCCACGGCCAGTGCGGCGTTGAAATACTACGAAGCCATCGAGCAGGCCAGCGCCGACATGCTGAACGCCGCGCGTGCCGGCAACTGGGACACGGTGGTCAAGCTCGAAGGCGCCTGCGCGCTGCTGATCTCGCAGCTCAAGCACGCGGCGGCGCAAGAGGCCATCGACAGCGAGGCGGCGCAGTTGAAGTCGGTCATCATGCAGCGCATCCTGCTCAACGACGCAGAGATACGCCACCTGGCCGAACCCTGGCTTGACGACCTCGACCAGTTGCTCGCCGGGCGGTCCAAGACCCTGCATTGAAACGGCCGGAGCGCTTTGATGGACACCCTGCCCATGCCGCTGGAGGCACTGGCGGCCACGCACGGCGATGTGGAGGAGTTCCGCATCACCGCGCCGGCTGAGGTCAAACGGCTGCTGGAGATGTTTTGCAGCGCCGGCATGACGCTGAATTTCAACGCGCCGGGCGGCGTGGCCGTCACAGCGCTGCTGCTGGTGGTAGACAGCGCACACGGCCTGCTCGGCTTCCAGGTGCAGGCGGCCGATGCGGCGCACTTGCAGGCGTTGATAAACGGTGGCCAGGCTGTGGTCGTGGGCTTTCTCGACAACATCAAGCTGCAATTCGATGCCGATGGCCTGGCCTTGATGCGGGACGCCGGCACGAATGCACTGCGCTGCGACTTCCCCCGCGGCTTGTGGCGTTTTCAGCGGCGCAATGCTTTCCGGGTGCGCCCGCTGGTGCGGGCGTCGCCACTGGCCGTGCTGCGCCACCCCGCGATAGCCGACATGCGGCTGAGCCTGCGCGTGCTCGACTTGAGCATCGGCGGCTGCGCGCTGCACCTGCCCGACGACGTGCCGCCATTGGCGCCCGGCGTGCAGATCAACGACGTACAGCTGCGCCTGGATGGCGACAACAACATCAGCGTCAACCTGCGGCTGCAGCACGTCACCGCCATCGACCCGCAAGCACGCGGCTCGATGCTCGGCTGCGAGCTGGTGCGCCCCAGCCGCGACGCCGAACGCGCGCTGCAGCTCTACATCGACCAGACGCAGAAGCGGCGGCGGCTGATGGTGCTGGACTGAAGGCAACGCTGAAACAGCCTGTTGACTTTTGGCGAACGGCACTTGCCCATTATTGAGCCGGCATTGATGAACTTGAACGGCGACCCCCTCTCCCGCCCGCGGGAGAGGGGGATGAGGGACGGCGCCGGCGGTGCAGGCGATCCAGGCGATCCAGGCGCAAATGCGACCAGCCGTTAGGGCGGCGTTTGACCGATAGCGGTACTTGTAAAACCGATGCATCTGGCGCGATGGCAAGGCGCCCACCACAGCGATACCCAACGGTATCGCGAGGATCTGCAACGCCGCAGACCGCCTCCCGCAAAGATGCGCCGGCCGCGAGGGGCTCGTTCAGCGTCGCCTTAGGCGTTGACGGCGCTGCGGCCAAGTAATCCATCCACTCCAGCTGCCCCGGCTTGCCTTTGCATCGCTCAAAACCCGTCACCGATTTCGTTTCTTTGCACACTGCATCGCATTTGCCATGTGCCCATGCGGCGCGGCTGGCATGCTCACGACACTTGCCGATACGTGTGCAACCACCTTTTTCCATTGTTTCGGAGTCAGGCATGCCAACTTCCCTTCGCCGGTCTTCCAGCAGCAGTTCTGGTTCCACGGTTCTGTTGAAGA
>JANXMO010000173.1 GCA_025354615.1 Burkholderiales bacterium
CACGCGGTCGCCGTTTTCAATCATGTTGAAGTCGGCACTGGCCTGGCCCACCAGCCGGTGCAGGCGCTTCGAGAGCTTGTTGATTTCGAGCGCCTCCGCTTGGCGCGCGCTGGGCGCCAGCGCACCGGTCGCCAATAGAACCGTCATGGTGCTGCTCCAAACCCCGTCACTTCGCAGCCCACGCTTTCATCGTCCGGGTAGACGTCAAGCTTTTCGGCCGCCACCCGCGCGGCACGCACGCGCGGATGGGCCAGCAGCGCGGCCAACAAAGCGTCGCACAGTGTTTCCAGCAAATGGATGTGGCCGCGTGCCGCTTGGGCGGCAATGGTTTCGCGGATGAAGTCGTAGTCGAGCACTTCGTCGAGCTGGTCATGGCGCGGCGTGGAAATGGCCAGCGGCACGTACAGGTCGACGTCGAAACGCACGCGCTGCCGGCCGTGTTTCTCGAAATCGTGCACGCCGATGTGCAGCGGCAGCGTGTGGCGGCGTAAAAACAGCCGGCGGCAATCCGCCAGTTCGAAAGCGAAGGACGGGCTGGGCATGTCAGCTGGCTTTCAAGGCGGGGTTGACCAAGAACACCACGTCACGCGCCTGGGCCTGCAGGTGCTGGCCACCGTCGACCTGCAAGGTGCTGCCGGTGATGGCCGGTGACTCGATCAGAAAGCGCACGGCCTGTGCGATGTCGGCCGGCGTCGAGGCGTGGCCCAATGGCGTGAGCGTGTGGGCCTGGGCGAATTGCGCTTCGGTCATGAGGTCGGATGCCAGCGTCAAGCCGGGCGCCACGCCGCACACCCGCACCCGCGGCGCCAGCGCCTGCGCCAGCATCACCGTGGCGGCTTGCAGTGCGGCTTTCGACAGCGTGTAGGAAAAGTAGTCGGGGTTCAGATTCCACAGCTTCTGGTCCAGCAGGTTGACGACGCAGCCGCCATCATTGCCGCGGCCTTCGCTTTCCAGCTGTGCCAGCAGGGCCTGCGCCAGCAGTACCGCCGGCGCGGTGTTGGCGCGCCAGTGGCGTTCCATGGCCGCCACCGTGAAGCTGGCCGGCGCGTCGTATTCGAAGGCTGACGCGTTGTTGACCACCGCATCGACCCGGCCGAACTGCGCGGCCACTTGCGGCAGCAGCGCGCGGCAGGCGGCTTCGTCGGCCAAATCAGCCTGGAACGCGTGGGCGCGGGCGCCCAGCTCACGTAACGCGGCCACGGTGGCCTCGGCCGCAGCGGCGTGGCCGCGGTGGTGCACCGCCACATCGAAGCCGTGCGCGGCCAGCTCCAGCGCAATGGCCCGGCCCAGCCGCCGCGCGGCACCGGTGACGAGCACCACGCGGCGGCGCGGCACGGTGAGTGAAGGCGAATGCAGGGGCGGGGAGGAGACCAAGAGGCGACTTTCTACAATGCGCCGATGCAGCCGACGCCACCTGTCAGTGTATCGACCGGCCCTGCGCCGGCGCAGGGCGCCGGCGTTGCTGCGGCCGTGCGCGCCGCGCTGCAGCGCCAGGGCGGCTGGTTGCCATTCGACCGTTTCATGGCGCTGGCGCTGTATGCGCCGGGCCTGGGCTACTACGCCCGCCACGGCGCGCAGTTCGGGCCCCTGCCGGCCTCGGGCAGTGACTTCGTCACCGCGCCCGAGTTGTCACCCTTGTTCGGCGCCGCGCTGGCGCGCCAGGTGGCGCAGGCACTGGCCGCCAGCGGCAGCGCCGAGGTGTTCGAGTTCGGCGCCGGCAGCGGCACGCTGGCGGCGCAGTTGATCGAGGCGCTGGGCGAGCGGCTGGCGCGCTACACCATCGTTGACGTGTCGGGCGCGCTGCGCGAGCAC
>JANXMO010000202.1 GCA_025354615.1 Burkholderiales bacterium
CTTTGCAGCGGCTCTTTTGCTGCTCGTTTCTTCACACGTCGCCACCCAGGCGGCGGGTTTTTCCTCTGCAAATTCCCCTGCGACAGCCCACTTCGAGAACGCCATGGCCGACGACACCCTTTCCCCCGTGTTCCAGATTCAGCGCATCTACCTCAAGGATTTGTCGCTCGAGCAGCCGAATTCGCCGCATATCCTGCTCGAGCAGGTGCAGCCGCAGGTCGACATCAACTTGGCGCTCGGCGCCGAGCCGGTGACCGAGGGTTTGTATGAAGTCACCGTGACGGCCACGGTGACGACCAAGGTAAAAGACAAAACGCTGTTTTTGATCGAAGCCAAGCAAGCGGGTGTCTTCGAGATCCGGAATATTCCCGACGAGCAGTTGCAGCCCATCATTGGCATTGCCTGTCCTGGGATCGTCTACCCGTATCTGCGAGCCATTGTTTCCGACGTGTGCACGCGCGCTGGCTTTCCGCCGGTGCATTTGTCCGAAGTCAACTTCCAGGCCATGTTTGAAGCGCAGCGGGCCCAGGCGGCCGCTGGCAGCGCCGCCAATGGCGTCTCGAACGGTGCCGCCGTCAATGGCACGGCGGTGATCGGCAGTGCTGGTTGAACCGTCAGTGAAAGGTTCGGCGCCGCGGCAGTGAACAAGATCACGGTGTTGGGGGCTGGCGCCTGGGGCACGGCGCTGGCCGTGAACCTGTGCCGTCGCCAATCGACATGGCTGTGGGCGCGTGACCCGGCGCAGGCGGCGCAAATGCAGTCGCAGCGCTGCAATACGCGTTACCTGAACGGCGTTGAGCTGCCATCGGCGCTGACGATAGGTGCCGACTTCAATGCGGCCGTCGACCATGCGCGCGATGACGGGCTGATCCTCATCGCCACACCCATGGCGGCGCTGGCTGACATGCTGCGCCGCTTGCCGGCCGATGCGCCAGGCGTGTTGTGGCTGTGTAAAGGGTTCCAGCAAGACACCGGCGGGTTGGGGCATGAAGTGGCCCGCTCCGTTTTGCCGGCGGAAAAGGTCTTCGGCGTGCTGTCCGGCCCCAGCTTTGCGCTGGAAGTGGCGCGCGGCCAGCCGACGGCGCTGGTGGCTGCCAGCACCAGCGCCGCGCTGCGCGAGCGCGCCGTGCGGGCGCTGCATGGCGACGCATTGCGCATCTACACCAGTGATGACCCGGTCGGGGTTGAAGTGGGCGGCGCGGTCAAAAATGTGTTGGCCATCGCCACCGGCATTGCCGATGGTTTGCAGCTGGGCTTGAATGCGCGCGCTGCGTTGATCACCCGCGGCTTGGCCGAAATGTCACGCTTTGGCGCCGCGCTGGGCGCCAGGGCGGAAACTTTCATGGGCTTGAGCGGGCTGGGTGACCTGGTGTTGACGGCGACGGGCGAGCTGTCGCGCAACCGCCTGGTGGGCTTGCGCCTGGCCAGTGGCCAACCGCTGGCGCGCATTTTGGCGGAGCTGGGTCATGTGGCCGAAGGCGTTCACAGCGCATCACGCGTGCTGCGGCGTGCGCAGGCACATGCCGTCGACATGCCAATCACCGAGGTGGTGGCCGCTGTTGTCGAAGGCCAGGTCACGCCCCGGCAGGCGCTGGATCAGCTGATGGCGCGCGAGGCACGGGCCGAACATTGAACCTAGAAACGGCAGTTGACCGCTCATATCCGCCTGCAAGGTTTTCTGCCTGCTCGATTTTTCGCCCACGGCTGTATTCACTTCATAGGTGACAGCGCTACGCACCTGAGCGGGCCGCGACGCGTTCAAACGCTGCCAGCAAAGCCGTTCTGCCGCCACGCTTCAAACACCGCCACGGCGACGGCGTTGCCCAGGTTCAAGCTGCGCTGCCCCGCGCGCATGGGCAGGCGTACGCGTTGCGTGGCGACAAAGCGGTCGCGCACGTTTTGTGGCAGCCCGGCGGTTTCCGACCCGAACACCAGCCAGTCGCCGGGCTGCCATTGCACGCTTGAAAACGGCTGGCTGCCCCGCGTCGTGAAAGCAAAGCTGCGCGTTGGCACGGGGCGCATTTCGGTGGTGAATGCCGCCCACGACGCATGCCGGCGCACCTGCGCATGTTCGTGGTAGTCGAGCCCGGCGCGTTGCAGCAGCCGGTCTTCCATCGAAAAGCCGAGTGGCTCGACCAAGTGCAGCGCACAGCCGGTGTTGGCGGCCAGGCGGATGACGTTGCCGGTGTTGGGCGGAATTTCTGGGTGGACGAGCACGATGTTGAACATGGCGGGCGATTGTGCGGTGCGGGCGCATTAGGGCGACGATGAATAAGTCACCGCGAGTCGGCGCGCCTTGCGGTAGGAGGGGCTGCAAGGCGCAAACCGCAGCGATAGCCGAATGGCACTTACCTGAACGCCGTCTGGACATCCTCCTACGCGCGAGCCTGCTCCATGCCGCAACGACAGAAGCCCGAAATGATCCATTTACAATCGGGCAATGATCGTTTTCCGGGCCTACAGAACCGTCTTCGCATGGTTCGCGTGTCTTGCGCTCCTGCTGGCGTCGCTGGCGCCCTCGATCGCGCAGGCCCTGCAACGTGGCGGATCGGGTACTTGGACCGAAGTCTGTACCGTGCTGGGCAGCAAGCTCGTTGCCGTCGATGGCAGCACCGACAAGTCGAAGCCGGTCGTTCCCGCCAAGCACCTGCTCCAACACTGCCCGTTCTGCTCCTTGCATGTAACTGCGCTCGGCATGCCGCCGGCCCCGCTGTCCGTGCCGGCGCTGGTTCCGCTCGGTTTCACCGTGCCGGAACTGATGCTCGCGGCGCCGCGAACCTTGTTCGCCTGGGCCACCGCGCAGCCGCGCGCTCCGCCCTACCTCTCCTGACCTTCGCAGAACCTCGCAGCGGGCCTTGACGCCGCGCGAGATCCCTTGTGCATCGGCCGCGCCAAGGCGCGCGGCCATCAGGAGTTCGCCATGACCTTCATCGAACGCGCCCTGCGCGTGATGACCCGCATCAACATCGGCGCCTCGCTCGGCGTCGCCGCCTGGTTGATGTTCGCCAGTGCTGACCTCCTGGCCGCGCACCCCGCGGCCGGGAAGCAACCGGATCAGTTCGTCCAACCCGTAGGCCATTCCGAGTGCGGCTGCTCCACGGACATCGCCCTTGCGGAGTCCGTGCGATGAAGGCGCGCACGTTCACCCGCAACGTGCTGGCATTGGCGCCGGTCGCGGCAAGCTTGTGCTGTAGCGTGCCCGGCCTCGCCTCAGCGCAGACAGTGGCGCCAGCTGCTGCCGCGTCGGCACCGGAGCGACCGATGCAGACGCTTCCTCCTGTCGTCGTCACCGGCAAGCCCGACGCGTACCAGGCCCCTGCGAGCTCGACCGCCACCCGCACGAACACGCCCTCGTTGGAGAACCCGCAGAGCACGCAGATCGTTCCGCGCCCGGTCATCGACGACCAGAATGCGCTGAACCTCGCCGACGCGTTGCGCAACGTGGCCGGCGTGCAGCTCGACTTCGGCTTCAATGGCTCAGCCCAGCCGCTGGTGATCCTGCGTGGCTTTCCGAGCGTCTCGATGACGGCAACGGGCGCGATGTCGGGCGCTTCGACCTACTTCCTGGACGGCAGCAAGGTCGCCGGCGTGCCAGTGAACATGGCAAACGTGCAGTCGATCGAAGTCGTCAAGGGGCCGTCAAGCGTGCTCTACGGGCGCGCCGAGCCTGGCGGCCTGGTCAATGTCGTCTCCAAGCCGATCTCGAGCGCACCGGCGTTCAGCTTCGAGCAGACGATCGGCCAGTACAACCTGTCGCGTACGGGTGTCGAACTGTCGGGGCCTGTCAACGAAGACCGCACGCTGCGCGCCCGCACCGCCGCCTCGTACTACACGACCGGCTCGATCCGCGATTTCGTCAAGGACAAGCTCGGTGCCTTCAGCGGCAGCATCGCATGGGTGCCCGATTACCGCACCAATGTCACCGCGACACTCGACTACACCGACCAGCGCTACCGCACCGACTACGGCGTGCCGGCCATCGGCGACCGGCCGGCCGACCTGCCCTGGTCGCGCCAGTTCAACGATTCGCCCGACCTGTCGAGCACCAAGACCACGAGCCTCAAGCTGGATGCGACGCACAAGTTGTCGGACGTGTGGCAGGTCAAGGTCAAGTTGATGAGCCTGCGCAGCGACACCTCGGAGGTCGACGTCGCGCCCTATCGCGGCGACCTGGGTCTGGGCGCCACGCCAGCTCAGACCTGCTCAGGGACCGCGACAACGCTGTGCCGCTACTACTTCTACGCGCGCCCGGCGGGCAAGAACAAGATCGATCAGTTCAACGTCGACTTGACCGGTACCTTCGACACCGGCGGCATCAAGCACACCGTGCTCCTCGGCGTGGACAGCTACAACGCGCGCAAGACCGGCACGCTGTATCTCCAGCAAGTCGATTCGGTCGACATCTACAATCCCGTGCTCGGCAACACGCCGGCACTGGACAAGGCCGCGTCGCTCCCTTCCGAGATCGAGGACCGCAGCCGCTGGACCAGCCTGTACCTGCAGGACCAGCTCGCGCTCGGCCACGGCGTGTTCCTCGTCGGCGCGCTGCGGCATGACCGCACCAGCGCGATCTACGCCGCGCCGGGCACCCAGCCGAACAAGCAGTCATTCACGACACCCCGCCTCGGCGCGGTGTGGCAGTTCGCAACCAACCAGTCGGTCTACGCGCAGTACCAGGACGCGGTCTCGGCCAACAACGGCCGCGAGCCGACAGCCGACCCGCTCACCGTCGGGGCCGCCCTCGCCGCCGAGCGCGCAAAGCAGTTCGAGATCGGCCACAAGATCGAGCTGCTCGATGGCAAGCTGAGTTCGACGATTGCACTTTACGAACTGACCAAGCGCAACCGCGCCGGCTCGGTGACCACCGACACACCGCCGTACTACACGACGGTCACGGTCGGCAAGGCGCGCTCGCGCGGGCTCGAATGGGACATGTCCGGCGAGCTCACGCAGCGCCTTTCGCTGATCGGCTCCTATGCCTACATCGCGACCCGGGTGCTGACCGACCCGGCCTACGAGGGCAAGGAGCTGGCCAACGTCGCCCGGCACAGCGGAAGCCTGTGGGCGCGCTATTCGTTCGACGGCCAGTGGACGGGCGGCGCCGGCGTGTTCGCACAAGGCCAGCGCCAGGGCGACATTGGCAACACCTTCCAGCTGCCCGGGTACGCGCGCATCGACGCGATGCTGGCCTACCGCTTCGCGCTCGGCAGTGCAAAGGCCGCGCTGCAGTTGAACGTCGACAACCTGTTCGACAAGAAGTATTACAGCGGCAGCCACCAGTACGCACAGGACTGGATCAAGCTCGGCACGCCGCGCACCGCCAGGGCGACGCTTCGGCTCGACTACTGAAGGGGGCGACGATGACGAACGAACGCAGGGATTTCTTGCGGGTCGCGGCCGCCGTATTGGCTGCATCGCCGTGGTTGGCGAATGACGCCGCACCGGGGCAGCCTGCCGCGGGCAGCGGCATGGACGCGCTGCCGCCCGGCTGGACCGGCAACGAGCAGGTCGGCATGGTGCTGTATCCGGGCTTCACCGCGCTCGATGTCGCCGGACCGCACCACATGTTCGCGAGCCTGATGGGTTCGACGGTGCACCAGATCGCGAAGACGATGTCGCCGGTGACGAGCGAGAACCGGCTCACGATCGTGCCGACGACGACCTTCGCGCAGGCGCCGCGCGACCTCGACATCCTGTTCGTGCCCGGTGGTGGCGACGGAACCCTCGCCGCGATGCAGGACACCGAACTACTTGCCTTCCTCGCCGATCGCGGCAGCCGCGCGAAGTGGGTGACGAGCGTGTGCACTGGCTCTCTGGTGCTCGGCGCGGCCGGGCTGCTGAAGGGCTACAAGGCCACGTCGCACTGGGTCACCCTTCCGGTGCTGAAAGATGCGGGCGCCACGCCTGTCGAGGCACGCGTCGTGCGCGACCGCAACCGCATCACCGGCGCCGGTGTCAGCGCCGGGCTCGACCTCGGTCTGATGCTGGTCGGCATGTTGCGCGATCGCGAATATGCCGAGGCCGTGCAGCTGCTATGCGAGTACGCGCCCGAGCCGCCGTTCCATGCAGGCTCGCCGCGTACCGCGCCACTGAAAGTCAAGGCGATGGTCGCCGACATGTTCGTGGACTACAACCGCGCGGCCAGTTCGGCGCTGCAAAAGAAAGGCAAGTCATGATCCTCGATCGCTTCGGAGTTCTCCGCGTGCTGCGTTCGTTCATCGCGCCGCTGCTGATCGCGCCGCTGTTCGCCGCAGCAACCCCCGCCGATGAGGCCGCGATCCGCAAGGTGATGACGGCAACCTGGGATAAAGCGGAGTCGCTCCTCGAGATCTCGCCGGTCGTGGTGTCGGGCACCCGGGCGGTCGCCGGCTGGACACAGGGAGAGCGCGGCGGCCGCGCGCTGACGCTGCGCTCCAAACACGGCGACTGGTCGGTGCTCGCCTGCGGCGGCGACGGCCTGAGGGACGCGAAGGCGCTGGCGATGACCGGCATGCCCGAGCCGACCGCGCGCACCCTCGCCGCCGCGCTCGCGACAGCCGAAGCCCGGCTGCCCGCAAGCCGCCTGACGAAGTTCTCCACATTCGAAGGTCTGATCCGCATGAATACGGCCGGCCACCACGCGCCTGTCGACGCGGGCATCGAAACCTGATCACTCCTTCATGAAATTCAACGCGTTCCTCTTCACCCTCGCCAGCCTAAACCGCCCCGGGTTTCGCAGAGGCCCGTTGGGTTAAAGCCTTCGCCCGCCACGCGGCGTGGCGCGGGCGTGCGCGCCACCACCCAGGCCTGAACGTGCGTGGCGCCGGCCTGGCGCAGCACGGTTGCTGCTTCCGCCAGCGTGGCGCCGGTCGTCATCACGTCGTCGATCAAGGTGACGCGGCGGCCGCGCAATTCAACCGCCCGCAGCGGTTCAACGGCAAAGGCGCCGCGCACGTTGGCGCGGCGGCGCGCTGGCGCCAGCGCCAGCTGGTGCGGTGTATTCCGCAGGCGCAGCAGCAAGCTGGCGTCACAGGCCGCGCCCATGCCGCGTGCGCAGCGCCGCGCCAATTCCCAGGCCTGGTTGTAACCCCGCTCGCGCAGCCGCGCGTCGGCCAAGGGAATGGGCAGCAGCCAGCCCGGGTCAGCGGCGCCGCTGTGCTGCCAAGCCCGCAGCAGCAGGTCGGCCAGGGTTGGCGCCAGATCGAGCGCCGCATGGAATTTGAAGTGGGTGATCAGACGGTCCCAAGGCGCGCTGTAGTCAACAGCGGCAAGGGCCGCATCAAACGGCGGCGGCTGGCGCAGGCAGGCGCCGCAAACGGCCACGCCGGCCGGCATTTCGAGCGCACAACGGGTGCAGCGCAGTGCCCGGGTGGCATGCCGCTGGATGCAGGTGCCGCACACGCGGCCCCAGCCCCAGCCGTGGCAGATCGCGCACTGGCTGGGCCAGCGCCGCAAACCCGGCAGGAAGGGAAACAGGCGGCGCGGCACGGCCATCAATATACTGCCCGCCATGCCCCAGCCTGAGAACCGCGCCCGGCGGTCGATCGACCCACAGGCCGTTGCCACCGTGCTGCGCCGGCTGGGCCGGCAGCCGCAACCGCCCTGGCTCCATGAAGAGGTGGCACGGCGCATGGCGCAGCGGCTGCCGCTGGTGCGGCTTCAACCTGAAGCGGTGGTCGACTGGAGTGCTTTTCTGGGCGCCGGGCTGCCTTTGCTGGCCAAAGCCTACCCGCACGCTCAACTGACGGCGGTTGAGCCGCAGGCCGGTTTGCAGGCGCGCAGCGCCGCTTTGCTGCAGGCGCCGTGGTGGTCCGCCCGGCGTTGGCGCGGCCTGCCAGCGCGCGCGGTGCTTGACACAACGCCGTTGGCGGCTGGCGTGCGGGCGCAGCTGCTGTGGTCCAACATGGCGCTGCACGGCGTGGTAGATCCCCCGGCTTTGATTCGCCGCTGGCATGAGGTGTTGGACACCGAGGGCTTTGTGATGTTTTCCTGTTTCGGCCCTGACACCGCGCGTGAATTGCGTACGCTGTATGCCCCCACAGGCCGCCCGCCGGGCATCGACTTCGTCGACATGCACGACCTGGGCGACATGCTGGTACAGGCCGGCTTTGCCGATCCGGTGATGGACCAGGAAACCATCGTGCTCGAATGGGCAACGCCGGCGGCGCTGTTGGCCGAGCTGCGTTCGCTGGGCGGCAACGTGTCGTGCAATCGCCCACCTGGGCTGCGTACGCCCCGTTGGCGCGCCGCACTGGCGCATGAGCTGCAGGCTTTGCGCACACCGCAAGGCCGGCTGGCGCTGAGCTTCGAAATCACTTACGGCCATGCCTTCAAAGTTGCGCCACGGCCAGCAGTGCCGCGCGAAACACGGGTGTCGCTCGACGCCATGCGAGAGAAAGCGCGCGCCGCCAAATCCGGCCGTTGAAAAGGGGTGCTGCGGTGGGCTAAACTCGGAAGCTGACATTGGTGGCAATGCCCCATTCGAGCTGCACGGCTTCCTTCGCACAGTTGATTTGATCCACTCTCCCTGTCGTGATGCAGTCAGCCAGCTTCTTGTCCTCAAATCTTTTCAAGCGCCTGGTTGCGCTTTGCCGGGAGTTGCATGGCGCTTGCGCTGTCACGGCGTCTTTTGTTCAGGAGCTCGTTGCTCAAGATACCGCGGCGCTGGCCGAGACCTCCGCACCGTGAATGACATTCAAACTGAAGTGAAAACAATGAAGACGATGCAAGCACTGTGCAACCGCCTGGGGCAAGCGAGCCTGGCGCTCGCTGCCGCGCTCGCCGTGCAGGCGGCGCGAGCGGTCAATGACCTGCCCGGCGGCCCCGGGGTCAGGCAACTCGATTTGCCGCCCGCGGTGACGCAGATCGCCGCCGAGCAAAAGTGGCTGCACTATTTCATGTTGATTGTGTGTCTGGTGATTTTTATCGCCGTGTTCGGTGTGATGTTTTATTCCATCTTGCACCATCGCAAATCGAAGGGCGCCAAAGCGGCCAACTTCCATGAAAGCACGACGGTCGAAATTGTGTGGACCATCGTGCCCTTCATCATCGTCATTTTCATGGCGCTGCCGGCCACCAGGGTGGTGGTGGCGATGAAAGACACCAGTTCAGCCGACCTCACCATCAAAACCACCGGCATGCAGTGGAAGTGGGGGTATGACTATCTGAAAGGCGAGGGCGAGGGTATCGGCTTCGTGTCCACGCTCGACCCGGCGCAGCGCGCTATGTCCGACAGCGGTCAGCCGTCTGGCGACGATTATTTGCTGAAGGTCGACAACCCGCTGGTCGTCCCGGTCAACAAGAAAATACGCATCATCACGACCGCCAATGACGTGATTCATGCGTTTGCCGTGCCGTCGTTGGGCGTCAAGCAGGATGCCATTCCCGGCTTTGTGCGAGACACCTGGTTCCGCGCGGAGAAAGTCGGCACTTACTATGGTCAGTGCGCCGAGCTGTGCGGCAAAGAGCACGCTTACATGCCGATTCAGGTAAAGGTCGTGTCACAAGCCGATTACACGCAGTGGGTGGATGGCAAGAAAAAGGAAATGGCCGCGCTGGCCGATGACCCGGCCAAAGTCTGGGAGCTGACCGAGCTGGCGGCCCGTGGTGAGAAGGTATATGCCGCCAACTGCCAGGTCTGCCACCAGGCCAATGGCAAGGGCGGCGGTGCCGTCAAGCCACTTGATGGCGCCGCCGTGGTACTGAACGCCGACAAGACCAAGCAGATTGCCGTCTTGCTCAACGGCCAGAACAACGGCGCCATGCCAGCGTGGAAGGGGCTGTCGGACACCGAGATCGCCGCTGTCATCACTTACACCAAGAACCACTGGTCGAATGCGACCGGCCAGGTCGTGCAGCCGGCCGAAGTGCTGGCAGCCCGCAAATGATTTGATTTGAGAGAAAAGGAAGCGCCATGAGTGCAGTACTTGATCACCCACACGCCGGCCATGCGCATGACGACCATGCGCATGGCGCGCCCCACGGCTGGCGCCGCTGGCTTTACGCGACCAACCACAAGGACATCGGCACGATGTACTTGTTGTTTTCGTTCACGATGCTGATCATCGGCGGCATTCTGGCGTTGATCATCCGTGCCGAGCTGTTCCAGCCGGGCCTGCAATTCGTCAACCCGCAGCTGTTCAACCAGCTGACGACGATGCATGGGCTGATCATGGTGTTTGGCGCCATCATGCCGGCCTTCGTCGGTTTCGCGAACTGGATGATTCCGCTGCAAATCGGCGCGGCCGACATGGCCTTCGCGCGGATGAACAACCTGAGTTTCTGGTTGATGATTCCGGCGGCGTTGACCCTGGTCAGCTCCTTCTTCTTCCCCGGCGGCGCGCCGGCGGCGGGCTGGACGCTGTATGCCCCGTTGACGCTGCAGATGGGCCCGTCGATGGATGCCGGCATTTTCGCAATGCACATCCTCGGTGCCAGCTCGATCATG
>JANXMO010000205.1 GCA_025354615.1 Burkholderiales bacterium
CCGACATAGACAAGTTTCAGCACCAGCTGGCGGCCTTTACCAATTAAAAGCGCGGAAAGTATGCGTGCCATCCATCGCCCCCTGCTGTGCCCCGCTTTCAACCTCGCAAATAGCTGTTCAATTCTTTGAAGCTGTCAGGCAGGCGCTTTTCAAAAGCGTTCATCAACACCTTTTTCAGCAGGCGGCCCAAGCCGCTGGGTAAAAACCGCACTTTTTGCGTCACCCGGGTGCCCGTGCCCTGCGGCTCAGGCTCGACTTGGTAGGTGTGAAAAAAGTCGCCCAGCGGGATGCTTTGAAACAGCGTCATGCGCGAGTGGTGCGTGAATTCCTTTTCAAACACAACCTGCTGAAATTCCACCCGCGCCCGGCCGCTGCCTTTGAACCGCCCCGTCATCACCGAGCCGTTTTTGACCGGGCCAGGCGGGCTCAGCGCGGCTTCGAGGTAGAGCGTGTTCCAGCGCATCTGCTCGGCGGGGTTCACCAACGCGGCGTAAACGCGTGCCAGCGGCGCTTCAATGGTTTCGCTACGGGACAGAACAAGCGGCATGGGCGTTTTCATGAGGTGGCGGCGGGTAGGGTGTGCAGATAGCGCCTGCATCCTGCTGTGTCGTGAAGGGCGCTGACAAGGTCGCCGTCGAGTATCACGGCAAAGGCGAGTGCCTTCCGAACCTGCTCAGCAGGTGGCGATCACCATTCGACGGCGGCCATAATGACGGTCGTATGCGTGCCGTTGGTGTCGTCGATTGCTTTGGGGCGCCGCTATTGGCGCAAGCCATCGGTCTGACTTCCGCTTGGCGCCGATGGCGCACGGCAAATCTCATCTGACTTGTTCTTGCCAGCGTGGCGTATGGCAGCTGGCCGGCATGACGAAAGGCGAAAAACCAGGTGCCAATACAAGAGTCGCTTGAACATCCAACGCCATCAAAGGGATAAAGCGAATGCTGCTGATGATCGACAACTACGACAGCTTCACCTTCAATCTGGTGCAGTACTTTGCCGAGTTGGGAGAAGAGGTGCGTGTGTTTCGCAATGACGACATCACGGTCAGCGGCATGGCGGCGCTGCAGCCATCCAGCGTGGTGTTGTCGCCCGGGCCTTGTTCGCCGGCGGAGGCCGGTGTTTGTGTCGAGGCCATCAAGCACTTCCTGGGCCGCTTGCCGGTGCTCGGTGTGTGCCTGGGCCACCAGGCGATTGGCGCGGCGCTAGGCGGCACGGTGGTGCGGGCGGCCAAGCAGATGCATGGCAAAGCCAGCGTGATCAGCACCGACGGGCGCGGTGTCTACACCGGTTTGCCGGCGTCGTTCAGCGTCATTCGCTACCACTCGCTGGCCATCGAGCAGGCTTCGCTGCCGGCAGTGCTGGAAGTGACGTCGACTGCCGAAGACGGTGAAATCATGGGCGTGCGCCACCGCGAATTGGCCGGCACCGCCACGCCGCTGGAGGGCGTGCAGTTCCATCCCGAATCCATTCTGAGCGAGCACGGCCACGCCATGCTGCGCAATTTTCTGCAGCGAAGCGCTTGAAGAGGGCGCGCGCCTTGCCTCATCACCTGCCATGACCATGACCGATTCCGAGGCGCTGACCCGCGTC
>JANXMO010000214.1 GCA_025354615.1 Burkholderiales bacterium
CGTTCGACCAGCGCGCATCCGACATCCACCTCGAGCCGAGGCGCGATTTGAGCGCGATCCGCTTTCGCATCGACGGCGTCATGCACACCGTCTACCAGCTGCCGCCGGGGGTGATGAACGCGATGATTGCGCGCGTCAAACTGCTCGGCCGCATGGACGTGGTCGAGCGCCGCCGGCCGCTGGACGGGCGCATCAAAACACGCAACCCGCAAGGCGATGAGGTGGAAATGCGGCTGTCCACGCTGCCCACCGCTTTCGGCGAAAAGATGGTGATGCGCATCTTCGACCCCGACACGTCGATCAAGGCGCTCGACGCGCTGGGCTTCGGCAGCCACGATGCCAAGCGCTGGGAAGACTTGACGGCGCGGCCGCACGGCATCGTCCTCGTCACCGGGCCGACCGGCTCGGGCAAGACCAGCACCTTGTATTCAACGCTGCGCCGCCTGGCGACCGACGAGGTCAACGTCTGCACGATCGAAGACCCGATCGAGATGATCCAGCCGGCGTTCAACCAGACGCAGGTGCAGCCGACGCTGGATTTCGGCTTTGCCGAAGGGGTGCGCGCGCTGATGCGCCAGGACCCGGACATCATCATGGTCGGCGAAATCCGCGACCTGGCCACGGCTGAAATGGCCATCCAGGCGGCGCTGACCGGCCACCTCGTGTTCAGCACGCTGCACACCAACGATTCCGCATCGGCCATCACCCGGCTGGTGGACCTGGGCGTGCCGCCGTATTTGATCGGCGCCACCGTGATCGGCGTGCTGGCGCAGCGCCTGGTGCGCACGCTGTGCGTGCACTGCAAGCAGCCCGATGCCGACACCACGGCCGAGACGCTGGGTCCGCTGGTCAAGCCCTGGCGCATGAACGGCGCGGTGAATGCCTACCGGCCAGTCGGCTGTCTGGATTGCCGCATGACCGGCTACCGCGGCCGCGCCGGCCTGTTCGAGCTGCTGACCATGACCGACC
The DNA here is from genome assembly GCA_025354615.1 of Burkholderiales bacterium. Taxonomy (GTDB): domain Bacteria; phylum Pseudomonadota; class Gammaproteobacteria; order Burkholderiales; family Burkholderiaceae_C; genus JANXMO01. The sequence goes on from JANXMO010000214.1 coordinate 970, forward strand.
CCGCGCGCGACTGCCTTCAGCCGCAGCCCGACGTGGCCCGCCTGCGCCAGCAGGCCGCGCAAGATGGCATGCGGCCGCTGCGCCTGGCCGGCGCCACGCGGATTGCTGAAGGCGCTACCACGCTTGAAGAAGTGCTGAGCGCCACGCCAGCATGGCAGTAAACCATGCGGCGCAGGCCCCGCCTTTGCGGGGGGTACAGGCTTGCTACGTGTAAACCACAGCAGGCAAGCGCAGCACGCTGCCTAGAATCCCGCACGCCGAATGGACGGCGAGCAGGAGAGCTTCTTGAAAATAAAAAGTCAGCGTGACTTCTTCAGCGGCCTGATGTTTTTGGTGGTCGGCATCGTGTTCGCATCGGGCGCGACGCAATATTCCATGGGTTCTTCGGCCCAGCCCGGGCCAGGCTACTTTCCGCTCATCCTGAGCGTGTTGATGATGGTGCTGGGTGGCATGGTGCTGTTCAAGGCGCTGACCATCGAGACCGAAAACGGCGACCCGATCGGCGCCATCGCCTGGCGGCCGTTGCTCGTGGTGGTGGCGGCCATCACTTTTTTCGGCGCCGCGCTGCCGCGCCTGGGGCTGTTCATCACCGTGCCGTTGCTGATTCTCATCGTCAGCTGTGCGGGCGATGAATTTCGCTGGAAGGGCGTGGTGGCCAGCGGCGTCGTGCTGACCGCCTTCGCCTGGGTGGTGTTCATTTGGGGGCTCAAATTGATCATCCCGCTGTGGCCGGCCTTCATGGCTTGATCGAGCGCTGCTGACGCGCCACACCCGCTTTTTTGCCGTCGTTTGACGGCCGTCCTTTTTCCCGAGAAGCGCTCCCATGGATTTGCTGCACAACCTTGCCACCGGCTTCGGCGTGGCTTTCACCTTCCAGAACCTGCTGTATGCCTTCATGGGCTGTGTACTGGGCACCCTTATTGGCGTGCTGCCGGGCTTGGGGCCGATCGCGACGATTGCAATGCTGCTGCCGTCGATCTACGCGCTCGACGCCACCCCGGCGCTGATCATGCTGGCCGGCATTTATTACGGTGCGCAGTACGGCGGCTCGACCACCGCCATCCTGATCAACGTGCCGGGCGAATCGAGTTCGGTGGTGACCGCCATCGACGGCTATCAGATGGCCCGCCAGGGCCGGGCGGGTGCGGCGCTGGCCGCTGCCGGCCTGGGCTCTTTTTTCGCGGGTTGCGTCGGCACCATCATCATTGCCGCGTTCGCGCCGCCGCTGACCGAGCTGGCCTTCAAATTCGGCTCGGCCGAGTACTTTTCGTTGATGGTGCTGGGCTTGATTGGCGCCGTCGTGCTGGCTTCTGGGTCGCTGGTCAAAGCAATTGCGATGATCGTGCTGGGCCTGCTGCTGGCGCAGATCAACACCGACGTCATCTCCGGCACGGCACGCTACAGCTTTGACTTTCCGGAACTCACCGACGGCATTGGCTTCGTGGTGATTGCAATGGGCGTGTTCGGCTTCGGCGAAATCATCGCCAACCTTGGCCAGCCCGAGGAAGACCGCGAAGTCTTCACCAAAGACGTGAAAGGCCTGTGGCCGACGCGCCAGGACTTCAAGGAGGCCTGGCCATCGGTGCTGCGCGGCACGGCGCTGGGCTCGGTGCTGGGCGTGCTGCCGGGCGGCGGCGCGTTGCTGGCCTCGTTCGCGTCTTACACGCTGGAGAAAAAGCTGACCCGCAACCCACGTATTCCATTCGGCAAAGGCGCCATCCAGGGCGTTGCCGGGCCGGAGTCAGCCAACAATGCCGGCGCGCAGACGTCCTTCATTCCGATGCTGACGCTGGGCATTCCGCCCAACGCCGTGATGGCGCTGATGGTGGGCGCCATGACAATCAAGGGCATACAGCCCGGCCCGCAGGTGATGACCAGCAACCCGGAGCTGTTCTGGGGCCTGATTGCCTCGATGTGGGTCGGCAACGCGATGCTGGTGATCCTGAACCTGCCGTTGATCGGCATCTGGATCAAGCTGCTGACCGTACCGTACCGGTTCTTGTTCCCCGCCATCACGCTGTTTTGCTGCATCGGCGTCTACACCCTGAACAACAACACCTTCGATGTCTACACGACTGCCGTGTTCGCCCTGGTCGGCTATGTGTTCTACAAGCTCAGCTGTGAGGCGGCGCCGCTGCTGCTCGGCTTCATCCTCGGCCCGATGATGGAAGAGAACTTGCGTCGCGCACTGTTGCTGTCACGCGGCAGCCCAAGCGTGTTCTACGAGCGTCCGATCAGCGCGGTCATGCTGTTCCTGTCGGTCGTTCTGCTGATCATTCTGGCCCTGCCAGCGATCCGCAAAAAACGCGACGAGACCTTCGTAGAAGATTGATCAATTCGATCAAATCGGACACGCAAAAACGGGCACCCTGGTGCCCGTTTTTCTTTTGCTGAAAGTGGAAACTCCGACTTCAGCCCGAAGCCAGTTGAGCGCAAACGGCTTGCGTGACTTGCGCCGTCGTCGCCTTGCCACCCAGGTCACCTGTGTGCAACAACG
>JANXMO010000215.1 GCA_025354615.1 Burkholderiales bacterium
GCATCAATAGACCTGAAACGGCGACTCCTCTCCCTCTCCCGCTCGCGGGAGAGGGCCGGGGTGAGGGACGGCGCATGGCACCAACAGTGAATGCCATGGCGGCACTGCTGCCCTCACCCTACCCTCTCCCGGAGGGAGAGGGAACTCATGCAACAAAGCTTGTTGATCGGGCATCAACGAACTTGAATCGTTCTCTTTTTCAAAGGAATCCCCGCATGAAATGCCGCCACTGCCAGGCCGCCCTCGCGCTGCCGATGCTCGACCTGGGCAGCGCCCCGCCCTCCAACGCCTACCTGAGTGCCGACGGCCTGCGTGCGCCGGAAACCTGGTATCCGTTGCGCCTGCTGGTCTGCGAGCAATGCTGGCTGGTGCAGACCGAGGACCATGCCGGCCGCGAGTCGCTGTTCAGTGATGACTATGCCTACTTCAGTTCGTTTTCGACCAGCTGGCTGGCCCACGCCAAAACCTACGTCGAGACAATGCGCAAGCGCTTCAACCTGCACTCGCGCAGCCGCGTGGCCGAAGTGGCAGCCAACGACGGCTACTTGCTGCAGTATGTGGCGCAGGCCGACATTCCTTGCTACGGCATTGAGCCGACCGCCAGCACCGCGCGCGCGGCACGCAAGTTGGGGCTGGACATCGTGGAGCGCTTCTTCGGCGTCGAGCTGGCCGAAGAGCTGGCCGAAGACGGCCGCAGCTGCGACCTGCTGGTGGCCAACAACGTGCTGGCGCACGTGCCCGACATCAATGACTTTGCCGCCGGCTTTGCCTGCCTGCTCAAGCCGCATGGCGTGGCGACTTTCGAGTTCCCGCACCTGCAGCGCCTGCTTGAGCAGGGCCAGTTCGACACGGTCTACCACGAGCACTACTCGTACCTTTCGCTGACGGCGGTGCAGCGCATCTTTGCGGCCAACGGCCTGGCGGTGTTCGACGTCGAGGAGCACCCGACACACGGCGGCAGCCTGCGGGTGTTCGCCCAGCGCGCCGACTTCAACCACCAGCCGCTGAGCGAGCGTGTGGCGCAGCTGCTGCAGGCCGAAGCGGCCGCCGGTTTGAACCGCGCCGACACCTATGCCGGCTTTCAGGCCCGCGCCGACCGCATCAAGAACGACTTCCATGCCTTTCTGATCGACGCCCGCCGCCAAGGCCGCCGCGTGGCTGCCTACGGCGCCGCGGCCAAAGGCAACACGCTGATGAATTACGCCGGCGTGCGCGGTGATTTGATCGACTTCGTGGTCGACCGCAACCCGGCCAAGCAAAGCCAGTTCATGCCGGGCAGCCGCATTCCCATCGTCGGCGAAGCGGCGCTGGCGCAAGCGCGGCCCGACCACATCGTGATCTTGCCGTGGAACCTGAAAACCGAGGTGATGGCGCAACTCGGCTACGCGCGTGAGTGGGGCGCCACCTTCGTCACCGCCGTACCTCAACTGGAGGTGTCATGAACACGCCCTCGAACACTGCCGTTGCCAGCGCGCCCGCGCGCATTGCCTACACACAGCCGTCGATCACCGAACTGGAGCTGCGCTACACCGCCGACGCCGCGCGCCACGGCTGGGGCGAGCAGTGCTATGGCTATTTGCACCGCTTCGAAGCCGCGTTCAAGGCGCACCTGGGCGTCAAACACGCCATTGCCACCTCCAGCTGCACCGGCGCGCTGCACTTGGGCATGGCGGCGCTGGGCATCGCTCCCGGTGACGAAGTGATTCTGGCCGACACCAACTGGATCGCCAGCGCCGCGCCCATCGTGCACCTGGGCGCCACGCCGGTGTTCGTCGACATCCTGCCCGGCAGCTGGTGCATCGACCCGGCGCTGGCGGAGGCGGCCATCACGCCGCGCACCAAAGCCATCGTCGCCGTGCACCTGTACGGCAACCTGTGCGACATGGACGCGCTGCGGGCCATCGGCGCGCGGCACAACATCGCCATCATCGAAGACGCGGCCGAGGCCGTGGGCTCGGTCTGGCACGGCCAGCGCGCCGGCAGCATGGGCGCCTTCGGCAGCTTCTCGTTTCACGGCACGAAGACGATCACGACCGGCGAAGGCGGCATGTTCGTCACCAACGACGACGCGCTGTACGAGACCGTGCTGACGCTGTCCAACCACGGCCGCTCGCGCAACCAGACCAAGCAGTTTTGGGCCGACCGCGTGGGCTTCAAATACAAAATGTCCAACTTGCAGGCGGCGCTGGGCTGCGCGCAGT
>JANXMO010000248.1 GCA_025354615.1 Burkholderiales bacterium
GACCTTGACGAGAAGGGTGTTGCCGTAAGCGCTGTCGACGAGGTGGCCTGGCGACCCCAGTCCGCGCCAGGCGTTGAAAACCCCGGTGAGGACGATGACCGCGAGCGCTGCGGTCGCGCTGCGGGAAAGGCTGCCAATCCATTGGGCGACAGCCGCGTCGCCAGCTGCCTGCCTTTGCGGGACACGCAGGACGACGAACGCAGCGATGCCGACGACCCCCAGCCACAGACTGATCGCCCACAGGTGCAGGCCGTCCGCAAGCAACGCGGTGCTGGCCAGGCCTTGGTCGCCTGCATGCGAGACGGCCGCTCTGCTGTAGACGAACACGCCGATGCCGATCGTGGCGACCGCCAAGCGGGTGAGGCACTGCCGTCCGGCAGCGCCCTGGAGTGCCGCGGCGAGCAGCAACAGCCCGGCCGCGCCACCCGCCCAGGCGTGGCCCGCATAGGTTTGCCGTACCATCGTCGGAAGGATCGCAACCGCGCTCGTCAGCGGCACCTCGGCCATGTATGCGGCTTGCATCCAGAGCAGGAGTGCGTCGGCCGCGATGGTCACGCCCAGCGCCGCCCTCAGCGCCGCCCAGGATCGCTCCCGCGCGCCTTGAGCCCAGGGTGACTCCGCACCGCGCAACCACAGCAGCGACGACCAGGCGCCGACGACTCCGGCCAACCCGAGGTTGACCAGGACCGTCGTCACCAGGACCCGCCCTTGCGGCAAACCCTCTCCCATCACTTCACCGTGAAGTCGAGGTCGCCGTGGATGTGGTGGCCGTCGTGGCCGACCGACATCCACTGCGCCTTGTAGCTCCCTCGAGAAAGCGCCGGAAGCGGCAGGACGACCGTCTTGCCGTCCTCGACATGGGCCTTCTCCGGTGTCGGCACCGCTTGGCCAGCTGCGTTGAGGAGCTTGACCGAAGTGAACGCCGGCTCGAGCGCCTCGCTGAAGTTCAACCGGATCTCGGTCGGTGGCGTGTCGAGTGCGGCGCCGTTGGCCGGGCTGGCGCTTTGCACGGTTCCGTGGGCGAGCGCAGTTGAGAGGGTTGCGGTTAAGGCGGCGACGGCCGCACAGAGTCGCACGGCCTCCGCGGGCCGCAGGAAAGAAGTCTTGGGCATGGTTGTCCTCGCAGGATGCAGGTCGCCGGGCCGCAGGGCAGCCCGCGAAATCGGCGCGGTCGGCAGGCGCGGTGACGCCTGCCGGTCCGGCAGCGTATCAGGCGAGGACGCTTCGAGGAGGTCGCTCGATGCCGGACGTCAAGAATGCGGCCGGCACGCTGTCGACGACAGGAGGGTGGAAGTCGGTGAGTCGGATGCCTTCAAAGGCGACCGGCTCGTACGACACCGCGGTGCCCAGGCAGCACGAGGTACAAATGGAGCACTTGTGCCCAGACGCGTGGCTGACGTGGGGCTTATCTGGGTGAGCGGAATCGGCGACGAGCTGCCCATGGACAGCATCGGCTGCGTGCTGCTGGTGCGAATGCACCGCCCGCATAGTGCTTGCCCCATGCACACGGTGCGTCGTTTTCGAATCTGCCGGGACGTAAGTGCCGACCCCGCACGCCAGCATCGTCGCAGCGGATATACCTTGCAATGGCAGGGCGGCGGCCAGCAGACAAGTCAGCGCGAGACGGATGACGCTCCACATCCAAAGAATTGTAAGCCACCCAACAGTCGGCTAGCACCCCACGCCCAAATAAGGCATGCCCCAAATAGACATAAACAATGTCACCGATGTGTCCCTTGCACATGGTGTTTGTCCGGCATTGAGTTTTTCTGTGAACTAGGCACTTTTGAAAGGACCTGGAGAATCCCGCAGTCCTTCGCACTTTCGACCTCCAAACACTGCTTTCTCAACAACTTCAGCTGCTCTTCGAGCGCCAGTAGTTCTCGAATGCGGGCAGCGACGTGCTCGATGTGGGCCTCGAGCAGTGCGTTGACTTCGCCGCAGCTCTCGCCGGGGGAGTCCTTGAATCGGAGCAGCGAGCGTATTTCATCCAGCGCCATGTCGAGAGACCGGCAATGGCGGATGAACGCAAGGCGCTCCTTGTGCACGGCCTCGTAGATGCGGTAGTTGCCTTCGGAGCGGGCAGCCGCAGGAAGGAGCTGCTCGCGCTCATAGAAGCGGATCGTCTCGACCGGCGTCCCCGTCGCCTTTGCAAGTTCGCCGATCTTCATAACTCGTACCTCGTGTTGTTGCAGATCCGCCAGCTCTGAATCCGGCGTGCCTGCGCGATCGATCGTCAGATGCTTCGGTGCTTCAAGGCACGAGCAGTCCAGTCAGAACTGGTGTCGTTCGGAGGCATGCTGCTGACAAGCACTGGCGCAGGCTTCACAAGCCTGCTGGCAGCGCGCGCAGTGCGCGTGCTCGCTGGCATGCTTGGCGCACTCCGCCGCGCAGGTGCGGCAGAGGTGGGCGCACAAGGCGCAGAAGTCGCCATGATGCGGCGAACGCCTTGCCAGCGCGTTGAGAGTAGCTGCGCAGATGTCGGCGCAGTCTAGGTTGAGCAGTGCGCAGGTGCCCATGTCGCCATGTCCTCCCTCCCGGATGTCGTGCGCCGCGCACTCCTGGCAGGCATGCAGCGCCTCTTCGCAGGCCTCAATGCAGGCGGTGATGTTGTCTTCGGTGTCTTGGGTAGTCATTTGCTTTTCCTGTTCGGTTCTATGGATGAGAGACACCGCGAGGTGCTCTCTGACAGTCGCCCGTGAAGTGGTCGTTCACCAGCTACAAAGGGCCGGCGGCCCGTTGATTCGATAAATGAATGAGACGGTTGCCGTTTACCGCCATGACACGAGCCGGGGTCATACCAGCATCTCGATCAGCAACAGCGCGATGAAGCCCACGAAGAACATCGACGTCAGAAGCGGCGTCTCATCCACCTCGTGCGCCTCGACAAGCAGTTCTTCGGTGACGAGGTAGAGCAACGCGGCGACGCCGAAGGACATCACCGCGTCAAGAATCAGGCCATTCACGCCGGCCAGAAAGTAGGAGCCGATGCCTGCGCCGGCCAGCAACAGGGTGGCAAAGCCGAGCGTCGTCGCGATGACGCGTCGACGGGCTCCCGGACCCGAGATGGCCGCAGCCGTTGCAACGCCCAATAACAGGACTTCCAAGGTCAAAGCCAGTGTGATCAGGAGTCCTTGCCGCTCGCCGGCGGCAAAGCCGATGCCGATCAGCAGGCCGTTGAGCACAATGTCCACACCCGACACCAGCAGCAGGCTGGTGGGGACGATAGCCCCGTTGGTCTCTGCGACAACCCGAGCCTCCAAGCGCCTGGAAAGCGCCTTCAGCAGCAACATGGCCGCGACGCCTAGCGCAAACCCGCCGAGCGTGACCCAGGGCAACCGCCGGTGCACTACGTCGGGCAGCAACTCGGTCGCCAGGGCCGCGAACAGGACACCGGCGGCGACGTGTTGCACTCCGCTGGTTACCGCTGGTCCCGGTGGACGGAATGCCGCGGCCACGCCCCCCACCACTACGGCAGCGGCCGGTATGGCGGCGAAGGCGAGAACGCTGCTCACCGTGACACTTTCTGCGCTCGTGGAATAGCTGCTGGCACGCGCGATCCTGCCACGCGGGCTCCGATTGCCCTCACGCTGCGGTCTCCTGCAAGCCGGCGGTGGGGCGGCTGCGCCGCTCGGCCCGCAACTCCGACCACTCGTAGATTAATGGCAGCAGCAGCAGCGTGAGCGCCGTCGACGTGAACAGCCCGCCGACCACCACTGTTGCCAGCGGTCGCTGCGTCTCCGCACCGACGCCGGTGGACAGCAGCATCGGAATCAGCCCGAGGATGGCGACCGACGCCGTCATCAGCACCGGCCGCAGCCGCAGCGCCGCACCGTGGCGCACCGCCTCGCGCACGCCCATTCCCTGGCGTCGCTGGTCGTTCAGAAACTCGACCATCACGATACCGTTCAACATCGCCACGCCGAACACGGCGATGAAACCGATGGCCGATGGCACCGAAAGGTACTGGCCGCTGACGAACAGGCCGACGATGCCGCCGATCACCGCGAACGGTACGTTGGCAATGATGATCGTCGCGTGCCGCACCGAGTTGAAGGCCGTGTAAAGCAGCATGAAGATCAGCCCGATGGTCAGCGGCACGATCACGGCCAGGCGGGCCATGGCCCGCTGCTGGTTCTCGAAGGCGCCCCCCCACTGGGTGTAGTAGCCGGGCGGGAGCTGGACGGCCTGCTTGAGCGCCGCGTCGGCGTCCTTCACGAAGCCGTCCACGTCCCGGCCCTTCACATCCATCTGCAGGACCGAGTACCGCTGCAGCGACTCGCGCCGCA
>JANXMO010000302.1 GCA_025354615.1 Burkholderiales bacterium
ACGCGCTGCGCCTGGGCGCCGACAAAATCGCCACCGGCCACTACGCCCGCGTGCGCGAGCGCGGCGGCAGCTTCGAGCTGCTCAAGGGCCTCGACCCGCTGAAGGACCAAAGCTACTTCCTGCACCGGCTGACACAGACACAGCTGGCGGCCACGCTATTCCCGGTCGGCGAGCTGCCGAAGACCGAGGTGCGGCGCATTGCCGCCGAGATCGGCCTGCCGGTGGCGGCGAAGAAAGACTCGACCGGCATCTGCTTCATCGGCGAGCGGCCGTTCCGCGAGTTCCTGGGCCGCTACCTGGCGCAGTCGCCCGGGCCGGTGGTTGACGACACCGGCAGGCAAGTCGGCGAGCACGTCGGCTTGAGCTTTTACACGCTCGGGCAACGCAAGGGCATCGGCATCGGTGGCGTCAAGTCGGCCGACCAGGCGCCGTGGTTCGTCGCCCGCAAGGAAATGGCGAGCAACACGCTGGTCGTCGTGCAAGGTCACGATCACCCCTGGCTGTGGTCGACCAAGGTGTGGGCCGACGACGCCAGCTGGATCAGCGGCGTGCCGCCAAGCCCTGGCGATGCGGCCGCCAAAACACGCTATCGCCAGGCCGATGCGGCCTGTGTTTTCGGGCCGGCCGCTGACGAAGGCACGGCGCCGTTCTCGCTGCGCTTCGCCCAACCGCAATGGGCCGCCACGCCCGGCCAGTCCGCCGTGGTCTACGACGGCGACGTGTGCCGCGGCGGCGGCCTCATCACGCGGTCGGCTTGACTGCTGCTGCGGCCGGCGCAGCCGCCGCATCACCTCCCGGGTGCGACAGCAACGGCACGCCGCCCGCGTCATGGCCCGTGCCTAGCAGCCCCGCCTGGCTGTATACCGCCAGCTTGTCGCGCGTGTCGGCGATGTCCATGTTGCGCATCGTCAGCTGGCCGATGCGGTCGGCGGGCGTGAAGGCGCCGGCGCCGCGTTCCATAGTCAGCCGCTCGGGGCCGTAGGTGAGGTTGGGGCTGACAGTGTCGAGCAGCGAGTAGTCGTTGCCGCGGCGCAGCTCCAGCGTCACCTCGCCGGTCACGGCGCGGGCCACCCAGCGCTGCGCCGTTTCGCGCAGCATCAGCGCCTGCGGGTCGAACCAGCGGCCCTGGTACAGCAGGCGGCCCAGGCGGCGGCCGTTGCTGCGGTACTGCTCTATCGTGTCCTCGTTGTGGATGCCGGTCACCAGCCGCTCGTAGGCGATGTGCAGCAACGCCATGCCGGGGGCTTCGTAAATGCCGCGGCTCTTGGCTTCGATGATGCGGTTCTCGATCTGGTCGCACATGCCCAGGCCGTGGCGCCCGCCAATCGCATTGGCTTCGCTGAACAGCGCCACCGGGTCGGCGAACGTCTGGCCGTTCAGCGCCACCGGCTGGCCTTCCTCGAAGCGCACGGTCACCGTCTCGGCGGCCACCGCCACCTCATCGCGCCAGAAGGCCACGCCCATGATGGGCTGCACGATATGCAGGCCCGCGTTCAAGAACTCCAGCGCCTTGGCCTCGTGCGTGGCGCCCAGCAGGTTGCTGTCGGTCGAATAGGCTTTCTCGACGCTGGCCTTGTATTCGAAGCCGGCGGCGGCCATGTACTCGCTCATTTCCTTGCGGCCGCCCAGCTCGTCGATGAAGCGCTGGTCGAGCCACGGCTTGTAAATGCGCAGCGCCGGGTTGGCGAGCAGCCCGTAGCGGTAGAAGCGCTCGATGTCGTTGCCCTTGTAGGTGCTGCCGTCGCCCCAGATGTCGACGCCGTCTTCGCGCATCGCCACCACCAGTGACGTGCCGGTAACGGCACGGCCGAGCGGCGTGGTGTTGAAGTAAGTGGCACCGCCCGTGCTGATGTGAAAGGCCGCGCACTGGATGGCGGCAATGCCCTCGGCCACCAGCTGCGCGCGACAGTCGATCAACCGCGCCGCCTCGGCGCCATAGGCCAGCGCTTTGCGCGGAATGTCGCTGTAATCGCTTTCATCAGGCTGGCCAAGGTTGGCGGTGTAGGCGCAGGGAATGGCGCCTTTGGCGCGCATCCAGTGCACGGCGGCGCTGGTGTCCAAGCCGCCCGAGAAGGCGATGCCGACGCGTTCGCCGGCGGGAAGCTGTTGCAGGATGTGGGCGGCCACGGGCGTCTCCGGGAAAAGGCGGGATGGTAATGGGAACGCGCTGGAAGAGACGCGACAAAAGCTACGGTGAACGCCCCGGGGGCTGCTGCTTCAAGCCGGTTTGATCAAACCCGCTGATTTGCGGGGTATTCCTTCATCCAATTTGCGCCCTGCTTCGGCTTTTCGCACATGGCGTCGCTTCAATGGCAACGCCGCACCTGAAACCGCGGCATCCTGAGGCCCATCGCATGAACGGGTGGGCGCTTGCATACGGCATTCAGTCACTCATTGACTGGTTTCACCTTTTCTATTTTGCCAAGGACACCCATGGGAAATATGACATCGCGCCTCGCGCCCCCATCTGACAGGGGTGTTTCGGTACGACGGCAAGGCAGCAACCCAACGGATGCACCGTCATCAAAAAACCCTCTGCCCACCGCACCCGATGGGTTGCCATCTCGCGCATCCGAAAAGTCACGCCGATCGAGATTGCTGCCGTCTTGTTTTAGATCGCCAGTGCCAGTGCCAGACTCAGCGTCGGGTACAGGCCTGAATAACATACCCCCGGAACTGCTTGCATTGATCAACCAGCTTCCCCAGTCAGGCCCCCCAAGCTTGACAGCAGTCAACAACGTACTGGAAGCCATAAGTGAGTCGCCAGCTGAGCAACGGGCGCAGCTGTTGAGTGCATTGATCAAACAACTTCCCAACTTAACTGGGCCGCAAGGACTGGCAGCAGTCACAAACGTAGTGGCAGCAGTGGCTGCATTGCCGCCTAAGCAACGGGTTGAGCCGCTGAATACCCTGATAAATCAGGTTCTCATGTTAGATGGGACCATAAAAGAGGCAGCTTTCAACGACGTGTTGATAGCAGTGGGTAAATTTCGTCCTGAGCAATGGGTTGAGCTGCCGCTGAACGCATTGATCAACAAAATTCCCCGGTCGATGACCTACGGAGCAACAACCGTCAACAACGTACTGGAAGCAATGGTTGGATTGCCAGCTGAGCAGCGGGCGCAGCTGTTGAGTGCATTGATCAAACAACTTCCCAACTTAACTGGGCCGCAAGGAGACGCAGCCTTCAACAACCTGTTGGAAGCAGTGGCTGCTTTGCCCCATGAACTCCGCTCACCACTGCTGACTGCTTTGAAAGCAAAATTTCCTCATATGGACAATTCACGCGGCAAGAAACCGCATGCCCAGCACGGCGCCAACGAGGCACCGCCACGGAGGTATGCCCATCACGGCGCCGACGAGGCACCGCCGCCGAAGCCCCAGCCGCCCATTGACAACCGTCCTTTTCCGAAAATCGTTGAAGAAATGGTAGCCAAGGGCTTGAATCCCAAAGAGGTCAAAAAAGAATTTGTGCAACTCATCAATCACGGCTCTGGCGCCAAGCTGGAAGCGTTCGGCGAAAAGTACGGCGTGAACGTGGCCGGCCTGGACGGCGCAGGCCGCAGCGCATTCCTCAAGGCACTGTGAACATAGACCTGTTCAACCTCGACAGGCAACGCTGACAAGCGGCAGACGGCCCCGGTCATTCAAGTCCCAGGGGCAGGGCATGAAAGCAGACGTTCTTGAAGAGGTTGATTTGTCGAACAAGCCCATCGTGATCAAGCTCGCGAGTTGCGCATGGCATTGAGCAGCTGCGACGCCGACGCGGTGGAGATCACCGCAATCAACATGGCCCTGAAGCGACCGGCCTCGGCGGCGGCATCGACAATAACCCTCGGCGCCAAAGGCGTCGAGGCATTGGCCATTGCGAGCACGGTGGCCAGCGTGGCAATGGTGGGCTAAGGCGGGGGCAAGGGTAGCAGCCCTTGATAGCAGCCGTTGATGCGTTGTCAGTCGAGGGTCAGTCGACCCACCGGGCTGTCTCGGCGCCATAGGCCAGCGCCTTGCGCGGTATGTCGCCGTAATCGCTTTCGTCAGGCTGGCCGAGGTGGGCGGTGTAGGCGTAGGGAATGGCGCCCTTGGCGCGCATTTACCGGTGGCGCAACAGGCGTGGCCGCTGGCTGCACTGCGGCTACAAGTTGCTTTCTTGCATAAGACTGAAAGGCCAACGGCACTCGAGGACTTAGAGAACCAGATGTAATTATTGTGAGCGCATGCGGTAAATGCCGGTGACGGCATCCCTTGTGCAGATCCAGCACTCACTTGGGGCCCAGGTCACGACGGCATTTCAACAGCGAGGGTCAGCAGGGTTTTTATGGGGCGCAGATACCGGTGGCGCAACGGGCGCAGCTGCTGAATGTAGTGCCCGGAATGCTGAAGTACCTATTGAGCCAGCATCAATGAACTTGAAAAGCTCACTCCCTCTCCCGCCCGCGGGAGAGGGCCGGGGTGAGGGACGGCGCACGGCGCAAACAGTGAATGCCATGGCGGCAGGGCTGCCCTCACCCCCACCCTCTCCCACAAATGGAAGAGGGAGCTAAGGCGACGCTGAACAAGTCCCTCGCGGCCGGCGCATCCTCGCGGTAGGCGGTCTGCGGCGTTGCAAATCCTCGCCATAGC
>JANXMO010000319.1 GCA_025354615.1 Burkholderiales bacterium
CGCTCGACCGGCCCTTTGGACGTGGCCACGTCGCCCACCTGCTCGGCAATCGCCACCGCCTCGCCTTGCTTGATGAGCTTGCCGAGATAGCCGTCGATCGCATGCACCGGCACGCCCGCCATCACCACCGGCTCGCCGGCGCTGTTGCCCCGCGATGTCAGCGTGACGCCGAGCAGCCGGTGCGCCTTGCGCGCATCGTCGAAAAACAGCTCGTAGAAATCGCCCATCCGGTAGAACACCAGCGTGCTGGGAAAGTCGGCTTTGATGCGCAGGTATTGCTGCATCATGGGCGTATGCAGTGCGCTGGGGCCACTGCTCAAATCGGCTGAACCGCACGGTTGTTTGCTTTTCATGCCGCTTTTGACTCTATGTTGTGATGGATGAAAACCCGTTGGCCGCCCCTGTAGGGATTCATTCAGACAACGAAAAACCAACGCACTGTTGTCGACTCGGCTTGGATTTTCGCCTTTCAACCCATTCATTCGCTTTTGGCGCCTGCCATGGCCGCCCGTCAGTTCAAGCTACCGGTGACAACTGTTTTTCTGCACCATGACCATTCCGAAAAACATAACTAAAAGTGCCGGCTCGACGCCGGCTTCTGTGCGCGGCGTGGGTGATCCGCTTGCGCTGAACAAACCGAAATCGTCACCGCCTTTGCCTCCGCCGCTACCCGACCGTTTTCCTTGCGCGCCCGTTTCAAAAAAAAAGGTCGACACCTTGCCGCGTGCCGTGCAGCGCAACAGGCCGCCGCCAACATCGCACAAAAAAACAGTCAAGAACTGCGAGCCAGCTGGTTGGCATGGCACCAGTCAATCGCGGATCAAATCGGCAAAATCGATTCAAAACGAGTACTGGGTTCAGGTCGCGCTGGTACTGTTTACCAAAATATTCATGAGGGAGAGCTGGCGCCGGTCGTAACAAAAGTTTTTACGCATTTTTTAAATGGTGAGGCTTACAAGGAAAAAGAAAAAAACGCGCTGATTAAAGTGTTGGGTTATCCTTTTATCGCCCAATTATGGAAGCCTGCCCAAGTTGAAGAGTTCCCAGCGTTGATCATTGAATCATTGCAAGGCGGTACTCTTGGAAGCTTTCTGGGAAAATTGTATGAATCTCGCGAAAAAGGCTATTTTTTACTTGGAAAAGCCAAGTTACCGTTGCGGGAAAGTGATTATTGGGGCGTTATTCAATACACCGTAAAAACAATGCTGGAGGCGCTTTGTCATCTGCAGGAGGTAGGACTGGTTCATACCGACATCAAGCCTGACAACGTCCTGTTTGACCGCCAATCCGGTATTCCAAAAATAATTGATCTGGGTGACGCTCGCCCGCTGGGCTCGGCTGCGCAGCCGCTTGAAGGAACCCTCGGATATAAAGCGCATGACCCACCGGCTGCGAATGGCGCCACGTTGGATACTTTTGCCGTTGGCGCCATTTGCTACGAATTGACGCATGGCAATACCGGGGAACTGAAAAACAAACAATTTAAATTTGTTTCACCCTCTGCCGGGTCGTCAGAAGAAGAGCGGCCCCAAAAGGTGTTTTATTCAAACGCAGTTCAATGGTTTAAAAACCCCGCCAACCGTGCGCTGCATGTCGATCCCGACCCCGGCGCCGTGTCTGAATGGGACGACACGCAAAAGCGCCACGTCAAAAAAGACGGTTTGTACGGCGCCAACACGCACTATGTCCAGTTCGTCAATGCGTTGATGCACCCGGACCCCACACAGCGGCTCACACCTGCGCAAGCCCTGGCGCATCCTTTCATAACGGATGCATTGATGGAGCCTGAAGCGGCCTCTCAACTGACACAGCAGCTGATTGAAAGCCGCCTACAGGCAAAGGTTGGAAAAAAGCTCTGACGCGAGCTGAACAAACAAGCCATCGCTCCGCAAGCCAGTGCGAGGCAGTGTCCGCATGGGGTTCTTCAATGTGCCCCAGCTTTGTGCTTGAACCGTTCGCCGTTCTTCAGGCGTCTTGTCTTCCGGCGGGGGTTGCATTTTTGCGAATCCGCACGGCTACCCGCTTGGCGACAGGTTGCGGCGCCAGCGTCGCGGCCAGTGCTGCTTCGGGGGTCACCGAGGTGGCTGCCCCGGCAACGTCTGCCGCCACCGGCTCTTCCTCCACCACCCGCGTATACGGCGCCAGCATGCCCACCAACTGCCCATACACCTTCGGGTTGCCCGCCACCACTTCGCGCTGGTGCAGAAAGTCCGCATTGCCGGTGAAATTGCCGACCAAGCCACCGGCTTCGGTGATGAGCAGCGAGCCGGCGGCCACGTCCCACGGGCTCAGGCCGGTTTCGAAAAAGCCGTCGTAGTGGCCGGCGGCCACGTGGCACAGATCGAGTGCCGCGGCGCCGGGGCGGCGCAGGCCGGCGCAGCTTTGCATCACCTGCTCGAACATCTGCAGATAGCGCTTGAAGTGGTCGCCCTGGCGGAACGGGAAGCCGGTGCCGATCAGGCATTCCGCCAGCCGGGTGCGGCGTGACACGCGCAGCCGCTTCTGGTTGCAGAACGCGCCTTTGCCTTTGGAGGCGTAGTACAGGTCGTTGCGCGTCGGGTCGTACACCACCGCCTGCTGCACCTGGCCGCGTACCGCTAGGGCGATGGACACGGCGTAGCACGGGAAACCGTGGATGAAATTGGTGGTGCCGTCGAGCGGGTCGATGATCCACACGTGATCGCTGTCAGCTGCACCATGCGTGCTGCCCGACTCTTCAGCCAGGATGCCGTGGGTCGGGTAAGCGCCCAGCAGTATCTCGATGATGGCGCGCTCGGCGGCTTGGTCGACCTCGGTGACGAAATCGTTCGGTCCTTTGGACGAGACCTGCACCATGTCCACGTCGAGCGACGCCCGGTTGATGATGGAACCCGCTGCGCGCGCCGCCTTGACGGCAACATTGAGCATGGGGTGAAGCGCTTGCGACATGGGAACAACCTCGGTGCCGGGGCGGGCGTGGATCAGCGGTGGATAAAGAACGGGCAGGGCGGTGAAAGTACGATGGCGCGAACACGCCACCTGCCGATAATCCCGAGTTTACCTGCCACCTTTTTGGGCTCCATGACCTCCCCGCCGGCCCTCGTCGATCCCACCCGTTTTATCCTCATCGGCGCCAGCCATCCCGGCAATGTTGGCGCCGCGGCGCGGGC
>JANXMO010000347.1 GCA_025354615.1 Burkholderiales bacterium
GCGCAGCTGGCGCCATCACCGCACGCGCCGCAGCATGGCCGACGTGGCACGGCTCGGTGCCGACATCGGCCGCCTGGCCACCGCGCCCATCGAGCGCGGCGCGCAGGCGCAGGCGCTGCTGAGCGGCCCTTCAGCGATGTACCTGGAACGCGAACAGGGCCTGGCCGGCTCGACCGCTTCACGCTGGCTGATGCGGCTGTGCGACATCGGCCACGTGGCGACCCGCCGTCGCGCCCATTACGCGTTCTGGTGCAACGCCGTGCGCGGCCTGCCGCACTGCAGGCCGCTGTTCACGCAGCTGCCCGAGCACTGCGTGCCCTACATGTTCCCGCTGCTGATCGACCACCCGGACCCGCATTTCTACGTGCTGAAAAAGCTGGGCCTGCCGATCTGGCGCTGGGACGAAATGGCGGTTTCCAGCTGCGCCGTGTCGCAGCGCTACCGCCAGCACCTGCTGCACCTGCCGTGCCACCAGGCGCTCAGCGCTACCGAATTGCAGTGGATGACGGGCGCCGTGGCTGGCGTGATGCGCGGCGTGTCGCTGGCCGCCGCGGCGCCCGCAGCTTGACACGGGCGATGACGACGCCTTCACGCATTCCTGCTGGCGCCGTCTGCCGGGGCGCAGCGGCCTATGCGGTGTTTCTGGTCTACGGCAGCCTGATGCCCTGGCAATTGGCCGCTCGCAGCCTGCGCGACGCATTGCCCAGCTACCTCGGCCTGGGCGATGGCCGCTGGCGCGAGGTGTCGTTCAGCGATGTGGTGACCAACCTGCTGCTTTACGCCGTGCTGGCATTGCTGTGGCGGGCCTGCCAGAGCCGGCGGCATTCGCCACGCATGCGAGCGCCGGTGCTGCGCGTGCTGGTCGGCAGCAGCCTGTTGAGCGCAGCACTCGAGTTCGCGCAGCTGTTGGTTGCGCACCGCAGTTCCAGCCTCTCGGACTGGGTGGCCAACACGCTGGGCGCGGCGCTTGGCGTGCTGTTGTGGACAGCAGTGGCGCCGGCTTGGTCGCGCCGCGGCAGCGAGTGGCAGCAACGCTCGGCCCGGCCTGAGTGCGTTGCGCCAGCGGCGCTGCGGCGCGTGCTGTGGGCGGTGGCGCCGTTTTACTTCATCACCCTGGCCGCCGCCCGCCACTGGTTCACCGCGCCATGGAGCTTGGCGCAGGCTGCCAGCCATCTGCCCAGCGTGCACTGGTTGCCGTTTTACAGCCACCAGCTGGCCAGCACGCCGCGGGCGCTGGCCAGCGTGCTGTGGCAGGCGCTGTTGTACGCGCCGCTCGGCCTGGGCCTGCGCGCCGGCGGCGCCTTGCCGCGTCAGCACCCGTTGGCAGCCGCCGCCGGGGCCGGCGCCGGCCTGGCGGTTTTGCTCGAAGGCGGGCGCCTGTTCATCGACGGCCAGCACCCGGACGCCGGCAACGTCGTCATCGCCGCGCTGGCGGCCGCTGGCGGCGCCGCGGCCTGGGCTGTTTGGCGTCCCTCCTTGCCCGTTGCAAA
>JANXMO010000349.1 GCA_025354615.1 Burkholderiales bacterium
GTGGCCAACAAGTTCCAGACCGGCTTCGACGAGCCGCTGCTGTGCGCGATGTACGTGGACAAGCGGCTGGGCGGCATTCAGGCCGTGCAGACGCTGTCGCGCCTGAACCGTTGCTTCCCCGGGAAAGACCAGACGTACGTGGTTGATTTTTTCAACGACCCGGCGGACATCCTGTCGGCGTTCAAGCCGTACTACGAGACGGCTGAACTCTCAGGCGTGACCGACCCCGACATTGTTCTCACGCTGAAGGCCAAGCTTGACGGCCAGGCGCTGTACGAGCCCTACGAGGTCGACCGGGTGGTCAACGTCGCGATCAAGGGCAAGAAGGCCAAGCCCTCAGAGCTGGACGCGGCCACGGCGCCGGTGGCGAGCCGGCTGCTGCTGGCCTACGCCCAGGCCAGGAGAGCGTTCGAGGCCGCCGGCAACGATGCCAGAAAGGCCCAGGCCGCAACGGACACGATGAATTCGTTGGCCCTGTTCAAAAGCGACATTGCAGCTTATGTGCGCATCTACGGGTTCCTGTCGCAAATCTTTGACTATGGCAACACCGACATCGAAAAGCGTTCCATCTTCTTCAGGCTGCTGCACCCGCTGCTGACCTACGGCCGCGAGCGCGAGGGTGTTGACCTGTCGGCCTTGCGCCTGATGGCGTACACGATCAGGGATGCAGGCGATGCCAAGCTGCAGCTCCACGTCGGCGAGCCGGAAAAGCTTTATGTCGTTAACGAGAGCGGGTCGGGCGAGGTGCAAGACAAGGCCCGGATTGCGCTGGAAGAACTGATCGCACGCGTCAACGACCTGTTCGAGGGCGACCTGACGCCGCGCGACAAGCTGGTCTACGTCAACGACGTGATCAAGGGCAAATTGATGGAGTCTTCGAGGTTGGCAGAGCAGGCGCTGAACAACACCAGGGAGCAGTTCGCCGCATCTCCCGACCTGGCCAACGAAATTCTTGGCGCCGTGATGGACGCTCTGACCGCCCACACGGCGATGAGCAAGCAGGCGCTGGACTCGGAGAAGCTGCGGGCGGACATGAAGCATGTGCTGCTGGGTGCCGGCAAGCTGTGGGAAGGCCTGCGCGAGAAGGCAGCCGGCACACCGCCCACGGCGTGAACCAGCACCGCCTACATCGAGCGGCGCTGCATTCAAAGCACTTTCGCAGAGGTCTCGCGCGAGGTCGGCGTCGACGACGAGACCATCCGCCACATCCGCCACATCCACGACGGCTGCACCAGCCGCACTCAGGAATCGGTGATGCATGAGGTGACGGGCGTGCTGGGCATCGACGAACTGAAGATCGTCGGTGCGGGCCGTTGCATGCGGACCAATATTGAGAAGGACTCGATGTTCGATCTGCAGGCAGGCATTGGCTTTGCCATGCGGAGGACTCTGCTTGCCGTCATCCACCGCCGGCACACCCTAAAGGCCTCCCATGAAAAACGAGTCTTCCTCCAAAGCGTCAACCCCTTCTCAGCGCCATTTGCAAAGCACGTCGCCGCTGGCCGGTGCAGAAAATGGCCCGGTGCAGGCCGCGCGGGCGCGCCACGCGGTGGGGGACGCGGCGGTTGCAGGGCCCGGCACGGGTGATGATGCCAGCGCATCATCCGACTGGCTGGCCGAACTGAAGACGCCTGCTGCAGGCAGCGCCGATGGTGCGCCAGCGAGCGGCGTGCCGGTCAACACCGGGAAAGCCGACGCCGCCACGCATGGCGCAAAGGGCCGGACCGTTGAATCCAAACGCGGTGCCCATTGAAAGAAGGATGGCCCGATGGGGCCATTGAGTCGGTTGATGTTTCTCTACGCCCACCATAAACCTGCGCTACGCGCCGCACACCATGCAACCAGATTTGCCCAACCCTGTTGATGACGACGCTCCCGCAGCATCCATCGACTTGCAGGATGACGCTGCCCTGGCGGCGTGGCAGCGCCACTTTGGCGTGACGCGTGAACAGCTGGAAGAAGCCGTGCAAGCCGCCGGCAATCGTGCGGCCGCAGTGCGTGAACACTTGCTCAACCAGGGCAGTAGCGCTGGCGTTGGTTGATCGACGAAGCCCGGCTGCGAATTTACAAATCGAGTGCCGGGCAATTTTTCGTTGCTTTTAACCGGTGCGCACCTCAATGCGGCGCGGGCGCGCTTCCTCACGCTTGGGTAGCCGCAGTTGCAGCACGCCGTCTTTGAGCGAAGCGTCAATCCGCCCCGTGTCCAGCTCGCGGCTCAGCGTGAAGCTGCGCCGGTAGCGTGGTGAACGCACTTCCACATGCATTGGTTGTGTGCCCTCGGCTTCGCCCAAGTTGACACGGGCGTCCAGCGTCAGGGTGTCACCATTGACGTCGATGGTCAGCGTTTCGCGGTCGGCGCCCGGCATGTCGGCGGTCAGCGTGATGCCATTCGCATCTTCGACCACATCGATGGGCGGCAGCAGCGCTGGCA
>JANXMO010000387.1 GCA_025354615.1 Burkholderiales bacterium
GATGAGCTGATCATCATCTGCTCGGCGTTCGCCGTGCCGGTACTGGAAAACCTGCTCGGCCTGTGCGGTGAGCAGTGCACCGTGCGCCATTTCGAGCGCAAGCAGCATGTGCAGCTGCTGCCCGCGCCAGTGCCCATCGGCGCGCTGATGATGGGCGACGCCGTGGTGGCCTTCAGCCGGCGCGACGTGCTGATGCTGCGCGACCAGATCGCCACCAGCGGCCAGACGGTTTCCGTCATCTACGGCGCGCTGCCGCCCGAGGTGCGCCGCCGCGAGGCCGAGCGCTTTGCCCACGGCCATTCACACGTGCTCGTGGCTACTGACGCCATCGGCATGGGTCTCAACCTGCCGATCCGCCGCGTGTTGTTTTCCACTCTGGTGAAATTCGACGGCCAGGGCGACCGCACGCTCGACGTATCGGAAGTGCATCAGATCGCCGGCCGCGCCGGCCGTTTTGGCATGCACGACGAAGGCTTTGCCGGCGTGCTGCGCGAAGCCGAGCCCACGGCGGCGCGCACGCTGAAAGACTTGCTCGCCCAGCAGCCCCGCGCCCCGCGTGACTTCAAGGCGCCGGTGGCACCCAATGGCTGGCACATCGACACCATCGCGTCGCGCCTGCAGCTGACGAAATTGCGCGACGTGCTGGGCGTCTTCATGGACCAGCTGCAGCTCGACAACGCGCACTTCGAAGTGGCCGAGTTGCAGCAGATGCTGGAACTGGCCGAGCAGATCGACCACAGCGCCGCTGCCTTGCCGCTGCGCGTGCGTTTCACCTATGCACAAGCGCCGGTCGACAGCCGGACCGATGCCCAAGTGCAGGCCTTTCTCGGCTGGGTCGCCAGCCATGCGGCCACCGGACGGGCCGGCAGCCCGTGGTTTCTCGATGAGGTCGACGAGCACAGCCGCCTCGAACGCATGGAGCAGGCGCTGCGTGCTTGCACGCTGTGGCTGTGGCTGGATTTGCGCTTTCCTGGCGTTTATGGCGGCGTTGACGCCGTGGCCGATCTGCGTGGCCGCCTGAACGACGGCATCGAGCGACACTTGAAAGGCAAGAAGCCGCTGTGGCAGACGCGGGGCGGGCCGCGGCGCGGGCGTTGACAGAAAGAGGCGCAGGGCTGCGCGTTGCGGCTGCGCCGGCCTTCATGCCTTTGTTGCGCGCCGGGTCGACCCTCTGCTCATTTGCTTCATTCGTTTATTCGCACCACGGGTGATGGCTTCGCTTTTTTAAACATTCGCGTCCCGCCCTTGTGCCACCGTTGCAGGCCTTCAGCAACCTGGGGGCGGTGCTTGAACGAGTCTCCGCAAAGGCCTCGCTCAGCGTCGCCTGAACTCGAATGTCTCTTCCACGTTCTTCACGTTCATGCGGTTGTTTGCAGCAGGTGCCGACGCAGGCACGACCCGCGGGAGACAAGGCGTCCGCCGCTGACCGTCCCGAGGCGGTTGCGCCCGCGCCGCCGGGCGTGGTGTGGCCAGCCGACCTGCGCCGCTCAGCGCCGAAAGCCACTGCAGCTGGCCTGGCGCCTCGCAATACGCTGCAGGCCTTCAATCCACCGGTTATTGCCGCGTCTGAAGCGGGCAGCGCTGATGGCGTTGCCAAGCCGCCCACCGGATTCGCTTCACTCGAAGACGAACTGCAGATTGAGGTGGCACGAAAACTGGACAGTGTGAGTCTGCAGGCGTTCGAGCAAGTCAGCGGTGCTGCAAGAAACATCGCTTGTGAAGCGCAAACGCAAGTCGTGGTGAGTTCGAGCGCTGGGCTCGCCCAGGCGCTGGCCCGTGACAAAACAGGCAGCATGGCCCGCCTGATGTTGCAAGGCGGGCAGTTCAATGACGCCGATTTGAAGAGCCTGCCGCTGTCGCTGCGCGCGCTGTCAATGGCTGACGCCAACGACATCACGCTTGAGGGATGGCGGCAGCTGGCGCGGCTTCACCGCCTCGAAGTGCTTGACCTCAGCGGCTGCCCGGTGGGCGATGCGGGCGCCGCGGCCTTGGCCAGCGGCCTGCAAAAACTGCACTCGCTGAATCTGGAAAACAGCGGGGTCGCCACAACCGGTGTTGAAGCCATTGCCCTTCGCTTGAAAGCGCTGCAGGCGTTGAACCTTGGCCACTGCGCGGTGTTCGATGAAGGCGCCAAGGCCATCGCCACCCACCTCAAAGACCTGTGCTCGCTCAATCTCGAAAACAGTCAAATCGGCGTTGCCGGGGTTGAAGTCATTGCCGGGTTGTCGAATCTGCAAGCGTTGAATCTCAGAAACTGTCTGGTCTTTGACGCTGGCGCACAGGCGATTGCCAAGTGGCTCAACCATCTGCAGTGGCTTGACTTGAGAGACAGCGGCGTTGGCCCGGCCGGCGCTAAAGCGGTTGCCACGTTGGCAAACCTGCGGTCACTGCGTATTTGAGTCCAGGTCCATCCGAAACCGGTGCGTCATGATGGATGAGGGGTCAACAACGGGCCTCGCCATCAAGACCTGAGTTGTTTAGCCACCCAATGCCAGGCCCAACACCTCATGCAACGCCTGATGAAAACGCACCATGCCGGCTGCGCTGGGCAGCCAGTCCAGCGGCAGGCGGGCCACACCCCGTGCCAGGCCCATCGGCGCGGCTTCGATCTGCAGGCCCGGCAACCGTGCCGCAGCGGCTTCATTGAACGCACGCAGCGCACGGGCCATGTGCCAGCCGTGGGTTACCAGCACGATGTGGCGAACGCCGGCCGGGCCGAGCAGCGCAAGGCTGTAGGCCGCGTTTTCACGCGTGTCGCGTGACGTTGATTCGGTCCAGCGCAAGGCGTGGCCAAACTCCTGTTTCGCGATGCGCGCCGCCACTTCGGCTTCACTCGCGCCGTCAACCGCTGCGCCGCCCCAGCCGACGCCGCCGCTGAATGCCAAAGGCAGCCCCGTGGCACGGCCCAGCCATACGCCATAGCGCAGGCGCTCCAGCGATTGGTCAGACAAATTGGCGGTGCCGTACTCCGGCGCCAATGGCTGCACTCCGCTGCCCAGCACCACGATGGCGGTGGGCGCGCCACCGCGGGCGGTGCTTTTCAGCTCGGCAGCCCGCGCTGCTGACAGCGCCGGTGGCGGCTTCAGCCAGTGGTCTTCAATCCAGTAGGCGGTGCCGACGCAACTGGACATCCAAACGCCGGCCACGCCAAGCAGCACCAGCGACCAACCGACGCCGCGGCGAGGCCGCAGCAAGCGTGCGCCCAGCACAACCAGCAGCAGCCACGGCACGGGGGGCAGCAGCAGCACGCTGATGAAAGGTTTCCAGGCGGCAATGCCCAGTTGGTTCAGCAAGTTGTTCATCGAGTTGTTTTTGCTTGGCAGGTTGCGGAGGAATGGGTGATGCAAGCCGACTGGCGCGGTGATTGACGGAATGTTCCTCAGCCCGTGGCAAAGCCAGGCCGGAGCAGCGCGTCAGCATTCAGCCAGCGCAAGGGTGGTGGAGGGCCAGTCGGTGCGGTGCATGCAAGTGCCGCCATATGGGGTGTGGTCAGCCCGGCGCCCAGGTCCAGGTCATACAGCGCCATAGTTCCGACGTCACTCAAGCGCAAGTGGCCGTGGCCGTCCGCCAGACCCGGCGCCAGGCTGACTTCAAGATTTGCCAGTGGTGCCCACAGGCCGTCGCCATGGGCTTTGGCGACGGCTTCTTTGCGTGTCCAGCCGCGGTAGAAAGCGGCTGTTTGCGCTTGCGCGGGCAGGCGGCGCCACACCGCCTGTTCTCTCGCGCTGAACACACGCGCCACCAGCAATGGGGCATCGTCCAGCGCAGTCACCGCTTCAAGGTCAATGCCCACCAGGCCCCGATGGGCTAACGCCACAAGGGCCAGTTCGGCAGAATGCGAGACGTTGAAGCTGACCGCTGCGTCATTCAACAGCAGCGGTTTGCCGCGGGCCGCCGTGGTGAATTGCAGCTGTGCGGCGGGCAGCTGAAGTGCCTGAGCCAGCACGCACCGCAATGCGGCACGCGTCAAGCTGAACGCGCGACGGGCGTGTTCGACGGCGTAGGCCTGCGCGCGAAGCTGTTCGTCTTCTGCCAGCCCGGCTTCGATTGCTTGCAGCTGTGAGGCGGAAGCGGCGAGCCGCACGCCCCACAGTTGTACTGGCGCAAGCAACGACAACTGCCTTGCGCCCTGGGTGGCCGACGAGCGCGATCAAGCCGCCTTTTTGGCCCAGGCGCTGCACCAGCCGTTGGCGGCCACGGCTTTGCCGGCGAACAAGGGGCAAGGCCCGGCTGCATCGGCCGCTTTGCCCTGATAGAGGGCGCAATTGCCGCACTTTTGAGCGGGGGTGTGCTTGGGATTTTTTTTCGCATCCACCTTGGTGGTGTCATTCTTGTAGTCCAGCGCTTTGGCCTGCAGGTCGGCTTCATCGACCTTGGCTTGCGCAAACGCGGGTGTGGTGATGGCAGCAAAGGCGGCACCAGCGGCAACGCTGTGCAAGAGGAATATGCGACGGGTGGTCGAGGACATCAGGAGACTCCAAAAATAAATGAAAAGGAAAAGATTGCCGCGGAAGGCGTCAGTCAGTCATTCATTCATTTATTCGTTCAATAAGAAATCATGCCGATGGCTTCGATGTCGCCAAAGCCATAGATGACCTGGCTGATGTCCTCCTGGCCATACAGCAGGCCACCGCCCGTGGCGTTTGTGAACCGCCCGGTGCCGCCAACGATGATGAACTGCCCGGCCACTCGGTGCGGGCGCCCCGCCTGCGGCGTCAACGTGCCGCTGTAGGCCATAAACAGCGCGTCGCCATTGGCGCCATGCAGCACCAGTCCACCTACAGCGGCACCCAGGCTGGCAAAAGTGAACGCGTTGGCGCCAATCGGGTTGAACAGGCCCTGTGGGTTGATGCAGTCACGCGAGGTGCCGGTGACCCTGCCTAAAGGCGACGCCGTGCCGGTGGCCTGAACCGATCCGATCGCAAAGCAGGGTGCCAGGCCGGTCAGCGCAACGGCTTCCGTCAATGCCAGCTTGGCCTTGAATGGGGCAGTGGTCGGTTGCGCCGCG
>JANXMO010000375.1 GCA_025354615.1 Burkholderiales bacterium
CACAGCGCTTCGTCCGCAGCGCTGGTGGGCGGTGGTTCGCCGCCGCGGCCGGGAGAAATTTCACTGGCCCATGAAGGCGTGCTGTTTCTCGATGAATTGCCTGAGTTTCCGCGGGTCGCGCTCGAAGCGCTGCGCGAGCCGCTGGAATCGGGCCGCATCGTGATTTCACGGGCCGCGCGGCAGGCTGAATTCCCGGCACGCTTTCAATTGCTGGCGGCGATGAACCCTTGCCCCTGCGGCCACCTGGGCAGCCCGCTGCGCGCCTGCCGCTGCACACCCGATGCGGTGGCACGCTACCAGGGCCGTATCAGCGGGCCACTGCTCGACCGCATCGACTTGCAAGTCGAAGTGCCGGCCGTACCGGCACAAATACTGGCCGCCGCCCCCGATGGCGAGGCCAGTGCCGTGGTGGCCGAACGCGTGGCGCGCGCCCAGCAGGTGCAGTTCGAGCGCCAGGCTTGTTTGAATGCCGCCTTGCAAGGTGACGCCTTGGACACCCACGCCCGGTTGGACGCCGCATCCCTCAAATTCCTTCAGGCAGCGGCGGCGCGATTGGGCTGGTCAGCACGCAGCTTTCACCGGGTGCTGCGTATTTCACGCACGGTGGCCGACCTGGCCGGTGTTGCCGACGTCAAAACGCCCCATTTGGCCGAGGCGATTCAATACCGGCGGGTGCTGGCCGTGGAGTAGATGGCGCGGCTGCGGTTCAGGCCGTGCGCGCCACGGCCGCTTCGATTTGCGCCTGTACCTGGCGAACGCCACGCAACACCAGCGCTTCGTCCAGATTGGCCTGCGGCGACACCGCCCGGGCCACGTCTTCCAACGTGTCCGGATCGGTCATCAAAGCATGCGCCAGGGCCGAGAGCGCGCAAATGGCGCAACGCGGCAGGTGCACCGGCAACTCCAGGGTGGTGTTGACGATCACGTGGTAGCGAACACTGTGGACCGCGGCAGCGGCCAAGCCCCAGGTTTCGCACAGCGCGGCGCCCAGCGCGTCGTGGCTGACGCCGAAGGCTTCGTGTTCGAGGAGCAGCAGTTCTTCGTCGTCGGCTGCGGCGGTCAAAAGGCTGCGGTAACGCGGCGCGGCGTGGCGGAACAAAACCGCTTTGCCGCATTCCTCGAACAACCCGGCCGAATGCGCCGCCCAGGGATCAACGTTCAGGGCCGCCCCGATACGGCCCATCAACAGGCCGCGGACACCCGCACGCTGCCACAGCGGTTCCAACTCCTGAGCGGCAGGGAACACCGCCCGCAGGCCCATCTCAAAAGTCACCGCTGCCACTTCCCGCGTCCCCAGATAGGTGATGGCCTGCTGCACGCTCTGGACCCGGCCCGACAAGCCGTACAACGAAGAATTGACGGCTTTGAGCACCGCGGAAGCCAAAGCCATGTCCGATTCGATCAAGCCGCTCAAATCACGCAGATTGACCTCCTGCTCACCCAGCAGCAAAGACAGCTTCACCAGCGCTTCAGGCTGAGCCGGCACGGCAATGTTCAACGCGCGGATATCGGCATCTACAGGCATGGTGTTTTGCAAAGCAAGGCGTCTGGGCCTGCCATCGTAGAGATGGCATCTCACTCGCCATGCAAAGAAATGACCGGTTTGTGCAAGGCTTTTCCACAACGCACGTTTTTCCGACATGGACTGGCTCTCGCAGTGCGCCTGGTGCGAGCGCTACACCGCAAGCACCCGGCTGGCGACGCCCCAAAAGCAAAAAGGCACCGGAGTTACCCGGTGCCTTTTTCAAACGCCACGTCAGCAAGGCAAAAAGCCAGGCCGCGCCGCTGTCATGTAAGTCTCCTCCAACCCTGCGTCCGGAAACAGCCGTCTGCAAAGTGCTCGTCGCAATGAGCCGGACTATGGACTTCTGCCAAAAATGTCACATTGGGAATTTCCCGGGTCAGTAGAAGTTTTCACTGCCCAGCGATATAACCGCCGCAAGGCGTGTCTTGATTTCTTTTCCCGGTTGCCAGCGGCACTGCGTTGTTTAAAACCACAATTCACTGCAAATCGGCTTGACGACCCTTTGCCGATCATTAATTAATTAATTGATAATGCAATTTCCGCGGTCGGTAGCAGCGCCTTTGCTTGAATGGTTCAGGACAGGTTGAAGCTCCACAGGTCTTACTGGTTTTCAGGAAAGAAAGGCGCTCTCGATGGGCAACAAACTCTACGTCGGCAATCTCGCATACAGCGTTCGCGACGACGATCTACAGCAATCATTCGCACAATTTGGCACGGTTTCTTCGGCCAAGGTGATGATGGACCGCGAAACCGGCCGCTCCAAGGGCTTTGGTTTTGTCGAAATGGGCAGCGATGCCGAGGCGCAAGCCGCCATCAATGGCATGAATGGCCATGCGATGGACGGCCGGGCACTGGTTGTCAATGAAGCCCGTCCGCGCGAAGAGCGCCCTGGTGGTTTTGGTGGCGGCGGCGGTGGCGCAGGCGGCGGCGGTGGAAGCCGTGGCGGCTTTGGCGGCGGCGGTGCTGGCGGCGGTGGCGGTTATGGCGGCGGCGGTGGCGGTCGCTCTGGGGGTGGCGGCGGCGGTTACGGCTCGGGCGGTGGCGGTGGTGGCCGTTCCGGCGGTGGTGGCGGGGGCTATGGCTCCGGTGGTGGCGGCGGTGGTCGCTCTGGCGGCGGCGGCGGTTACGGCGGCGGTGGCGGTGGCCGCGGCGGTTATTGAGAATTTATGGCGCCGGCTGGCTGGCGCTTTATATGTTTGAAGACCCCACGTTTTTCAGGTGAGGTTGAATGAACTGCAGGCCCTGAACGGTTTCAAACTGTTCAGGGCTTGTTGCATTTGATGCGTTCAAATAGCAGCGCTTATGTCCCTGCACGAACGGTCGGGCTGCTGTGCAGTGGTGCGGCGAACGACGCCCGCACACGGCCATTGAGCCGTAGTACGCGCTCCAGGTGGTCATAGTCCAAGGTGTCGGCTCGTAATTGGGTGTTGCCTCGGGTTACCGTCACTGGCAGATGCGAATGCAGGCGCTCGGTATCTAAAAACGCTTGTAGAAACTCGCCGCGGAACTCAAGTGCCACGGCGCTTGCAGCACCGGCTGCGGGTGCGCTTGGCATTAATAGGCTTTTTCATGTGACGGTCAGATTGGCTCTTGCCAATTTTGACCGAAGGAGACATGACAGGATGTGCGCACCCAATGGACTGGAGAGGAGCAACAGGAATCACCAAGGCAATGTGATTGGTAGCTTGGCAACGAAAGCTTGACAAATGA
>JANXMO010000439.1 GCA_025354615.1 Burkholderiales bacterium
CGCCTGGCATTACTTCCATCTCCACGCCGACCAGCTTTCCACCGCAAACGCCGCCCGCCTGGCGGTGCTGTTGCCGGCGCCCAAGCGGTTCGAGAAGCGCCTCAATTCCGCTTATCTGCAGGCAAGGGCGGCTGCAGTGGCTGCCCGCATGGAAGCGGTGGCGTGGCCTTGATGGCGCGCGGCGGCTCCTAAAATAAACCGCATGCCGGACTCAAACGCCACCGCAGAAATTGCCGCTCTTGCGGCCCGCCTGGTGGTGGATGAAGGGCTGGAATACGGGCCCGCCAAGCGCCGTGCATCGCAAAACCTCAAACATCGTGGCCAGCGGCTCGCACTGCCCGACAACCTCGAGGTTGAAGAAGAAGTGCGCGGCTACCTGGCGCTGTTTCATGCCGACACGCAGCCTGGCGAATTGTCGGCCTTGCGCGATGTTGCCGCGCAGTGGATGGCGCGGCTGGCGGAATTTCGCCCGCATTTGACGGGCGCCGTCTGGCGCGGCACCGCCACGCGGCTCAACGGCGTGCACCTGCAGCTTTTTTGTGATGATTCAAAAGCCGCTGAAATCGCTTTTCTGAACCAAGGCATTCCCTACGAACAAGCCAGCACGGGCGGGCCGCGTGGCAATCCTGTTGACGTGCTGGTGGTGTCGAGCCCGAGTGCTGTCCTGAAAGAAGATGTGACCGTTTACCTGAGTGTGCTCGACCATGATGATCTCAAAGGCGGCCTCAAACCGGATGCCAGCGGCCGCACCTCGCGCGGTGACCTGGCCGCTTTGCGCCAGCTGATGGCGGCTGCCGCATGAAACGGCGGCAATGGCTGGCGGGCGGCGTTGCCGTTGCGGCGGCAGCGGCTGGTGCCGGAGTGGCACGGTGGCGCTCGTCTGCCGCGCACCGTGAGCACGACGCTGTCGCAGCCGAGGCGGGTGCTGAAGCCGCACTGTGGGCCGCGCACTTCAGCGTGCTCGATGGAGGCGACCTTGCCATGGCTTCGTTTGCAGGGCAGCCGCTGCTGTTGAATTTCTGGGCCACCTGGTGCGCTCCTTGTCGGCAGGAAATGCCGTTGTTGGACCAGTTTTTCCAGCAGCACAAACAAGCGGGTTGGCGCGTGCTCGGCTTGGCCGTCGACAGTGTCGCGCCGGTGCGCAGCTATTTGCGCCAGCAGCCGGTGAGCTTTGCTGTCGCCGTGGCTGGCATGGACGGCGCGGAGTGGGCACGCCGCCTGGGCAATGCAGACGGGGCATTGCCTTTTACCGTCGTCTTTGACCGGCGGGGCCACATCCATGCCCGTCAGCTCGGGCAAATCGGCGGCAGCGACTTGGCACGCTGGCAACACGCCCTGCGCTGAGCATCAGCGTGCAGGAGCAACGCCTCACAAACCCTTGGCAACAGCGTGTAAAAATACTGGGTTGTTCGCCAGCTGCCGGTGACTGAACCGGTCACGGCGGGCGGTTCCATACATTTTTTAAAAAGGGCGCTGCCCGTCGTCAGTGTTGCTTTGAATTTGACTACCGCTGTGCCGGACGGCTTTTTGTGCCGCCGCAGTGCCAGCGTGGCCCGCGGTGCAACGTGCAGGCCACGCCTTATCCCGATCGCCCCGCTGGAGACTCCATGGACCTTGGCAAAATCAAAACTTTGATCGATCTCGTTTCCGGCTCCAACATCTCAGAACTTGAGATCACCGAAGCCGACAGCAAGGTGCGTATCGTCAAAACCGATCCTCCCGTGGTTTCGTATGGCGCTGTTGCCGCTGCGGCATCCGTGGCTGCGCAGCCGCTGGCAGCGGTGTCGAGCCCGGTGGAGCCGCCGCCATCGGGTTACGTCGTCACGTCGCCTATGGTGGGTACCTTTTATCGTTCATCGAGCCCTGGCGGCAAACCGTTGGTTGAAGTTGGCGACGCGGTGAAGGAAGGTGCTCCGTTGTGCATCATCGAAGCCATGAAAATCATGAATGAGATTGAAGCCGATAAGTCCGGCAACATCGTGCAGATCTTTTGCCAGGACGGCCAGGCGGTCGAATTCAGCCAACCGATGTTCATCATCGAATAAGCGGCAATGTTCAAGAAAATACTCATTGCCAATCGCGGCGAGATCGCTTTGCGAG
>JANXMO010000453.1 GCA_025354615.1 Burkholderiales bacterium
CAGGTCTTGGCCGTTAGTTGCCGCATGCCCGCGCCTTCGGCACCCAGTACCAGCGCCACCGGGCCTTTGAGGTCGGTCTGGTACAGCGTGGCCGGGGCCGTGTCGCTGGTACCGATGATCCAGATGTTGCGCTCCTTCAACTCGTTGAGCGTGCGCGCCAGGTTGGTGACCATGAAATAAGGCACGGTCTCGGCCGCGCCGCTGGCCACTTTGGCCACCGTGGCATTGATGCCGGCGGCATGGTCTTTCGGCGCAATCACCGCGTGCACGCCTGCGCCATCGGCCACCCGCAGGCACGCGCCCAGGTTGTGCGGGTCGGTGATGCCGTCGAGTACCAGCACCAGAGGCGCTTCGCTGACGGCGTCGAGTGTGTCGTCGAGCGAGTGACTGACCGTCAACGCGTCGACATGGGCCACCACGCCCTGGTGGCGTGAGGTGCCGCAAAGCCGGTTCAAACGTGTGTCGTCGCTGTCGACGAGCCGCACGCCGGCGGCACGCACTTTGTCTGCGAACTGGCGCATGCGCTGGTCACGCCGCGCCGTGTCGACATGCACCTCAACCACCGATGCAGGCGCAATTTTCAAGCGCACCGTGACGGCATGAAAGCCGAACAACCACTGTTTTCCCATCGGCCGATGGTAGCGGCGCGTGCCTGGCTACGAGTCAGCGGCTCATGCGCCGGCGGCCACCACTCAGCGCCACAGCATCAGCAAGCCCCAGAGAACCGGCTGATGCAACATGTAGAAAGAAAGGCTGAAACGCCCGAGAACCGCCAGCGGCCGGCCCCACGCCGGCATGGCAACAGGCCACAAAGCGGGCGCTTGCATCTGCATCTGCACCAGCCAGCGTCCAGCTGCCACGCCCCACATCACAACACCGAGCCAGGGCAGCAGCGGCACATAGTCTTCGGTGACCGGCTTGTGCGTGACCAGCCCCACCCAATTCATCGAGCGGGAATCGAACACAGGGTGCTGCCACAGGGTCGGGGCGCTCAACGCCACCGCGCCCAACAGCCCCCACAGCGGCGTTGGCAAGCGCCACGTGAACAACAGCCGCACGACCAACAACATGGCCGCAATGCCATGCAAAATGCCGAAGCTGATGTAGCTGCGTGGAAACATCCACCAGGTGGCTGCGCTGACCAGCGCCGCACAACCGGCCACTTGCAGCCAGCGGCGCCAGAACCGCCGCGCGGTTTGGCCGTTGGCCTGGGCCAGGCTTTGACCGATGCCGACGCACAGCAAAAACAGCGTGACGATGGCGGTGCGTTGCCCCGTCCACAGCGGCTGGGTGTGAAAATTTTGCTGGATCAGGCCAAAGTGGTTGAGATCAAAGCAGAAGTGAAACACCGCCATCCACAGCATGGCTACGCCGCGCAGGGCGTCCACGGCATCCACGCGAGTGGCTTGAGGGTTCGAAAGTTGGGGGCGTACGGTCATCGGCGCCCGCACGATAGCGCAGCGCCACTCGGCTGCAGGGCCGGCGGTCGGGGCATCCATCAAACGCCCGCGCACGCAAACCCCATCGATAGAATCAAAAACCGTTTTCCGCGGCCTGCCGCGCGATGTTGCTTTGCGAGCGAGCGCCCTGCCCCATGAACCAGCCATCCGCCGACGCCCGCCCGGGCCACTTCTTGCGCCACTTGATTGAGCATGACCTGGCGGCGGGCACTTATGCGCAGCGGCGCTTTGCCGGCACGCCTGGCGACGCGGCCCACCAGGCGGCGGGGCCGCTCGATGCCGCCCGCATCCGCACCCGTTTTCCGCCCGAGCCCAACGGCTATCTGCACATCGGCCATGCCAAGAGCATCTGCCTGAACTTTGGTTTGGCGCGCGACTATGGGGGCGTTTGCCATTTGCGTTTCGACGATACCAACCCGGAAAAAGAGGAGCAGGAATACGTCGACGCCATCGTCGACACCGTGCGCTGGCTGGGCTTCGATTGGCAACAAAACGACCCCGCCGCCCCCGGCGGGCAGCGCAGCCACCTTTATTACGCCAGCGACTACTTCGACTTCATGTACCGCGCGGCCGAGGCGCTGGTCAACGCCGGCCACGCTTACGTCGACGAACAAACGGCCGAGCAAATGCGCGCCCATCGCGGTGATTTCCAGCACGCCGGCGTCGACAGCCCTTACCGCAACCGCACGCCGGCCGAAAACCTGGCCCGCCTGCGCCAAATGCGCAACGGCGAACTGCCCGACGGCGCCGCCGTGCTGCGCGCCAAGATCGACATGGCCAGCGCCAACATCAACCTGCGCGACCCGGCGCTCTACCGCATCAAGCGCGCCACCCATCACCACACCGGTGACCGCTGGTGCATCTACCCGATGTACACCTACGCGCACCCGATCGAGGATGCGCTGGAAAACATCACCCACAGCATCTGCACGCTTGAATTCGAAGACCAGCGGCCGTTTTACGACTGGTTGCTCGACACCTTGTGCACCCTGGGCCTGCTGGCCCAGCCGCGGCCACAGCAGATCGAGTTCGCGCGGCTGAACCTGACCTACATCGTCACCAGCAAACGCCGGCTGCGCCAGTTGGTGGAAGAAGGCCACGTCAACGGCTGGGACGACCCGCGGATGCCGACACTGGCCGGCCTGCGCCGGCGCGGCTACACGCCTGAGAGCATCCGCCTGCTGGCCGAGCGCAGCGGCGTCAGCAAGGCGGGCGGCTGGATCGACTACAGCGCGCTCGACATCGCCTTGCGCGACGACCTGGACGCCAAGGCGCCCCGCGCCTGCGTCGTCCTCGATCCACTGCGCCTGAAGCTGACCAACTTTGCCGAGGTGCTCGGCAGCAACGGGCACCGCGAGCCGTGCCACGCGCCGGTTCACCCCGGCCACGCAGAACGTGGCCAGCGCGAATTCGCGCTCACGCAGGAGGTGTGGATAGAACGCGAAGACTTCATGGAAGCCCCCAGCAAAGGCTTTTTTCGCCTCAGCCCGCCGCGGGCCGATGCCGCCACCGGCGCGCCGCTGCCCGGCACGCGTGCCCGCTTGAAATACGGCTACGTGATCGAATGCACCGGCTGCGAGAAAGACGCGGCAGGCCACGTCACAGCCGTGCTGGCCACGCTGGTGCCCGACACCAAAAGCGGCACGCCGGGCGCGGATGCCGTCAAAGTCAAGGGTGTGATCACCTGGGTCAGCGTGGCCGACGGCATTCCCGCGGAAGTGCGCTTGTACGACCGGCTGTTCACCGAACCGCAACCCGACGCGGGCGGGCGCGAGTTCTTGAGCGTTTTGAACCCGCACAGTTCGCGCAGCGTCACCGCATGGGCCGAACCGGGTTTGGCCACTGCGCAGAAAGAAGAGAAATACCAGTTCGAACGCCACGGCTATTTCGTGGCCGACCGGGTGGATCACCTGCCAACCAGCCGCCTGGTTTTCAACCGCACCACCACCCTGCGGGACACCTGGAGCAAGTAAGCAGCCGCAGCGCTGTTGTCAATGCGGCTTGCGCGGGCCGCGAAAGGCGCTGGGTCGATAGACATTGCCTTTGCGCTCAACCGAATCACGTGCCTGCCGCTGGATACGGCGGATGGCTTTGGCAGCTGCCTGCGCGGCCACCTGTTCAGCCGCGCGGCGACGCGGCCGCCAATGCCACACCCGCATGCCAAAGCGCCGAATGGCTTCAATGAGGCGGCTCGAACCCGCATCAAAGCGCGCTTGCCGGCGCCCGTTCAATGCCAAGCGCAACAACAGGATCACGCACAACGCCAACACGAAAAGCGCCAGGCCCTGCGCCATCATGACGGCTCAGCCTGCGGAAAAACAAAAGGCCTCATAAGCGTTTGCATAGCCTCAATGCTAGCGGCGTGGCAACGGTTGCAGGCAGAAAATGCAACTGCTGAACGCGCATTTATCCGACTATTGCAACGTGGGCATGGCTTCGAGCGCCGTTTTATCGTCGACATCTGTCATCAACAAACTGCCGATGGCTGCGGGGTCATTGACCTCCCGCACAAGGGCATAGAGCACTTGCGCCTGTGGATGAACACGCCGTAGAAAATTAAGCCATTGCTTGAGCCGGCCCGCACAGTGCCGCGCCTCGACACGGCTTTCAATCAAACGCCAGAACTGGTTGAGCAATGGCCTGAGCGTTTCCCATGCGAGGAATGCGGGCTGTTCAGGCTGGGCAATTGCCCGCGCCAAGCCTGGATTGCCCACCATGCCACGGCCCAGCATCAAGGAATCGCAGCCTGATTCGTGGCGGCACTTCTGGGCGTCGGCCGTGGTCCAGATCTCACCGTTGGCAATCACCTGCAAGCCGGGAACGGCCGCGCGGATGTCCGCCAGGCGTGGCCAGTAGGCGGGTGGGCGGTAACCATCAGCCTTGGTGCGCGCGTGCACGACCAACTCGCTCACGCCGCCTGCGGCGAGCGCCTGCGCGCAGTCCTCGGCGCGGCGGTCGTCATGAACTCCCAGCCGCATCTTGGCGGATACGGGAATGTGCGCCGGCACAGCACGCCGCACGGCGGCCACGATGCGCAACAGCTGCTCGGGGTCAGCAAGCAGCGCCGCACCGCCGCCATGGCGATTGACCACCGCGGCAGGGCAGCCGAAGTTCAAGTCGATGCCCGCGGGAGCCAGCGTGGCCAGGCGGGCGGCATTCTCAGCCAGGCAAACCGGGTCCGACCCCATCAGCTGTGGCCGTACCGGCACGCCGGCGCTGGTCAAACTGCCGTTGAGCAATTCGGGAACGATGCGCAGGAAAACGCGTTCTGGCAGCAAAGTGCCCGACACACGGATGAACTCCGACACACAGCGGTCAATGCCGCCGGTCTGCGTCAAGATGTCGCGCAAGGCGAAGTCGAGCAAGCCTTCCATGGGCGCGAGCAGTAACATCTTCAGCCTCGAACAGCAGGGTCGTTGAAACTCGATCAGTTGACCACATGGACGCAGGTTGATTCTTCAAGTTACCTGCAAAATTTTTACTTAGCGAAGGACTCGTCACCATGAATTTTCGAAAACTGCTGAAGCCTGTTTTTGCTCTGTTGCTGACGGGCAGCGCCCACCACGCATTGGCTGCGCCAGACGCTTTCCTTGCCGCCGCGGCACAGGAAAAAGGCGCTGTCACCACGGCCAGCGGACTGGTTTTTCTGTCGTTGAAAGACGGCGCGGGCGCCAGCCCGGCGGCAACCGACACGGTCAAGGTCAACTACCGCGGCACCCTGGCCAACGGCCAGGAGTTCGACAGCTCCTACAAGCGGGGGGAAGCGGCGGCGTTCCCGCTCAATCGCGTCATCGCCTGCTGGACAGAGGGCGTGCAGCGCATGAAGCCGGGCGGCAAAGCAAAATTGACCTGCCCTGCCGCGATTGCCTATGGCGAGCGCGGCGCACCGGGTGCGATCCCGCCCAATGCCACCTTGCAGTTCGAGATCGAATTGCTGTCAGTGGTGCTGCGCTAAACGCTGCGCTTGCGGGTTTTGTTATTTTGCAGCTGTGTCCACGGTCAGCTGGTTGTCAACGGCCACCACGCCTTTGACCGACAGGGCCAAACGGCTGGCCCTTTCACGCGCCACGGTGTTGGGCGCGGTGCCGTGCAATACAACGCGGCCTTGCGATGTATCAACATTGATTTTCAGGGCGCTGAGCGTGGCGTCTTTGGCCAACTCCGCGTTGATGCTGGTGGTGATCAAAACATCATTGACTTGATCACCCACTTTAGTGCCGGCCGTTTGCGCGCCACTGGCGATGTGAATGGCAGATGCTTTGGTGCTGCTGATGTCAGACTTCAGTTTGTCTTTTACTTCAGCACTTTTTTGTTCGGTGGCCGCAATCGCGTTGTCCAAGCGGTTGCCGACCGTTTTGCCTTCCTCAGATTTGCTGCAGCCAACCGAGGCAATCAAAGCCAGGCTGGCCAACAACCACGAAGCCGCATCAAGTGGCCTGGAACGGCGGCAGCGCGAACGGGTCTTCATATCAATCAATCCTTCAATCATTTTGAATGAAGGAAGGTATAGCGGCACCTGAACGGCCGGCGTCAGCGGCTTTTGACGGCAGCTGTCAGACGTAGCCGACAGTGCAGGAACACCGCATTTGATCAATGCCAGCCAATGGCGCAGACCGCTGGCGCCGCATATTCCCGGCCCACGACAGCACGGGCATACAAATAATTCTGACGGGCCCGTTCGCTCAGTGCGTCCATGTGCACATGGCCTTCTGCGTCACACGGGAAGGTCAACGCGCGGCCCTCGTGAAACAGGGACTGAAAGCGGATTTCGAAACCGGTATCGGCCGTGTTGGCGGAAAGAAACGTGTTCATGACAACATCCTTTCAAAGTCTGGAAGCGAAGAACCCTTGCAATCAAGGTTCCCGCCTCCCTTCACAACGCTGCTGCAGGGACGGTGGACGACCGGGGTTTCGAGTTGCACCACAAGCCATTTCGAAACCACGGTTCATCACCAAGCCCATAACAACTTCAGCCTATATGAGGTTGGCAGCGCACCTTGTCATCCCACCACCATCAGCGCTGTCGGTGTGTGGCGGCGCGAACTGTCAGCCCATCAAGCGAAAACGTCAGGTCAAACCCTGGTATAGCCAGTGCAGGCGATGGGTGGGTTGGCTAGACTCAAACCGAAAAACGGAAACACCCACAGGAGCGCCGTCATGCGTCTGATCGATTCGATTGCGGCCGACGCCGCCCCACTGGTTGCACTGCGGCGTGACCTGCACGCGCACCCGGAGCTGTGTTTTCAAGAGCAGCGCACTGCCGAGGTCGTGGCCCGACAGCTCGACGCCTGCGGCATTGCCACGCACCGTGGCCTAGGCAAAACCGGCGTGGTCGGCATCCTGCGCCACGGCACCTCGACGCGCACGGTCGGCTTGCGTGCCGACATGGACGCGCTGCCCATCACCGAGCGCAACAGCTTTGCCCATGCCAGCCGCCACCCGGGCCGCATGCATGCTTGCGGCCATGACGGCCACACCGCCATGCTGCTGGCGGCGGCACAGCACTTGGCGCGTCACCGTGATTTCGACGGCACGGTCTACTTCGTCTTCCAGCCGGCAGAAGAAGGCGGCGGCGGTGCGCGAGAGATGATTCACGACGGACTGTTCGAACGCTTCCCGATGGACGCCATTTTTGGCGCCCACAACTGGCCCGGCATGGCCGTCGGCCAGTTCGCGCTCAAAGACGGCCCGTGTTTCGCCAGCAGCAACGAGTTCCGCATCACGGTTCACGGCAAGGGTTCGCACGCGGCCATGCCGCATGAAGGCGTCGACCCGGTGCCGGTGGCCTGCCAGATGGTGCAGGCGTTCCAGACCATCATCAGCCGCAACCTGCGGCCGATCGAGGCGGGGGTGATTTCGGTCACGATGATCCACGCTGGCGAAGCAACCAACGTGGTGCCCGATCACTGCGACTTACAGGGCACGGTGCGCACCTTCACGCTGGAGGCGCTGGACATGATCGAACGCCGCCTGCGCGAAACGGCGGAACACACCTGTGCCGCGTTTGGCGCGCGCTGTGATTTCACCTTCACGCGCAATTACCCGCCAACCATCAACCACAGCGCCGAAACCCGCTTCGTTCACGAGGTGATGGCCGGGATGGTGGGGGCTGACAACGTGCAGCTGTTCGAGCCAACCATGGGCGCAGAAGACTTCAGTTTCTTTTTACAGAAGTGCCCAGGCGCCTACTTCCTGATCGGCAATGGCGACGGCGGCCACCGCGCCAGCGGCCACGGCCTAGGGCCGTGCACGCTGCACAACCCAAGCTATGACTTCAATGACGCGCTGATTCCGCTCGGCGCCGCGCTGTGGGTGCAGCTGGCACGGCAATGGCTGGCGCGCCCGGCGGCCTGAGCTCCGCCGGGCGCCTGTTTCGATCACTCGACCGCACTCAACCGCTTTATGGACGACGCCAACCAACTCGACATTCCCGACTCCTTCGTCGCGCTTTATCTCGTACCCGGACGCC
This sequence comes from Burkholderiales bacterium, assembly GCA_025354615.1. Classification (GTDB taxonomy): domain Bacteria; phylum Pseudomonadota; class Gammaproteobacteria; order Burkholderiales; family Burkholderiaceae_C; genus JANXMO01. The sequence continues at coordinate 7,930 of JANXMO010000453.1, forward strand.
TGAAGCCCACCGCCAGCAGGGCCGACATCAGCCGGCGCTACGAGTGGTGCGAAGACCTGGCGAACCAGCTGACCGACTACGCGCGGGCGCAGCACCACGACCTGGGCATTGACGAGCGCGACGTGCTCGAGCGCTGCCACCGCGGCTTGCTGGATGAAGCCAGCGGCGTCAATGCCGCCGAGGCGCAATGGGTGGTACGGCGGCTGTGCGAGCTGGCGGGCTGGGGTGATGCGGCGAACGCCGTGTTTGCGCAGCCGCTTTGAACGCTTTGTCCCTGTGGCAGCCGCTGCTGGGCTGCCTTATTTTTTGCCCGCGCCCAGCAGCTCCCAGCGTTCCAGCGCCGCCAGCAATTCCTCGTCGATCCGCGCGCTGCGGGTTTGCGCGGCGGCCACGCCCTTGGGGTCGCGTGTGTAGGCGTCGGCGTCTGACAGCAAGCGGGTGATGTTCACCTGCTCGGCTTCGAGCGCTTCAATCAGCGCAGGCAATTCGTCCAGCTCGCGCTGCTCCTTGTAGCTGAGCTTGCGCAGTTTGACCGCTTGTGCCGCTGCCAAACCGGCTGTTGTCGGCTTGGCCTTGTTGTCAGTGGCACCGCTGCTGGCGGCTTTGTTGTCGGCACGTTGGGCGGCGTCACGCAGGCTTTTGGCGCGGGCGCGCTGCAGCCGCCAGTCTTCGTAGCCCCCTTCATATTCGCGCCATTGGCCGGGCCGCTCGTCGCCTTCCCAGGCGATGGTGCTGGTGACGACGTTGTCCAGAAAGCGCCGGTCGTGGCTGACCAGGAACACGGTGCCGGGGTAGTTTTGCAACAGCTCTTCCAGCAGCTCGAGCGTGTCGATGTCGAGGTCATTGGTCGGCTCGTCGAGCACCAGCACGTTGGCCGGCAGTGCGAACAGCCGCGCCAGCAGCACGCGGTTGCGCTCGCCGCCGCTGAGCGTGCGCACCGGCGAATTGGCACGCTCGGGCGAGAACAGGAAGTCGTTCAGGTAACTCATGATGTGCTTGCGCGCACCGCCGATCTCCACCCATTCACTGCCCGGGCTGATCGCGTCGGCCAGCGTGGCGTTGAGGTCGAGCGTGCTGCGCATCTGGTCGAAATACGCCACTTCGATCTTGCTGCCCTGGCGGACGTGGCCCGCGGTGGGCGCGAGCTGGCCGAGGATGAGCTTGAGCAGCGTGGTTTTGCCCGCGCCGTTGGGGCCGATCAGGCCGACCTTGTCGCCGCGCAGAATAGTCGCGCTGAAGTCGTCGACGATGATTTTGCTGCCGCCATCGGGCAACGCAAAGCGCATGCCGACCTCGCGCAGCTCGCCCACGATCTTGCCACTGGGCGCGCCGCTGTCGACTTCCAGCCGCACCTGGCCCAGCGAGTCGCGCCGCTTCTGGCGCGCACCGCGCAGCACTTCGAGCCGCTGAATGCGCGCCACGCTGCGAGTGCGGCGGGCCTCGACGCCCTTGCGTATCCAGACCTCTTCCTGCGCCAGCAGCTTGTCGGCCCGCGCGTTGAAGAGCGCATCGGAGGCGAGCTGCTCTTCCTTCATGCGCTCGTACGCCGTGAAGTTGCCCGGGTAGCTGCGAATGACGCCGCGGTCGAGCTCGACGATGCGTGTGGCCACGCCGTCGAGGAACGCGCGGTCGTGGGTGATGAGCATCACGCTGCCCTTGAAGCCACGCAGCAACTCCTCCAGCCAGGCGATGGAGTCGAGGTCGAGGTGGTTGGTCGGCTCGTCGAGCAGCAGCACGTCGGGCACGGCGACCAGCGCCTGCGCCAGCGCCACGCGCTTCTTCATGCCGCCCGACAACTGCCCGATCTCGCGCGTGCCGTCGAGGTGGAGTTGCGCGAGCGTGGTGTCGACCCGCTGCTCCCAGTTCCACGCGTCGAGCGCCTCGATGCGGGTTTGCAGCGCGTCGAGGTCCACGCCGTCGGCGTGCTCTTCATTCGCCTGGCGCACGGCGCGCGCCTCGGCGACGCCTTCGCTCACGGCCTCGAACACGCTGTGGCCGGGCTCGAACACCGGCTCTTGCGGCACGTAGCAGATGCGCACGCCCTGCGTCATTTGCAGCAGGCCGTCATCGAGCTTTTCCAGCCCCGCGATGATCTTGAGCATCGACGACTTGCCCGCGCCATTGCGGCCGATCAGCCCCAGGCGTTCGCCCGCTTCGAGCGAGAAGGCCGCGTTGTCGAGCAGGGCCACGTGGCCGAAGGCGAGGTGTGCGTTGGAGAGGGAGAGGACAGCCATGATTCAGTTGCAGGTTCAGTTCGATTCGGGGCACACGATTTCGAGCCCGTTGAAATAGGTTTCAAAGCGCCGGCGGTCGCGCGTGAGCAAGGGCAGGCGCTCAACGGCGGCGTGGGCGCCGATCAGGAAGTCGGGCAGAACCATCGGGCGGACGCCACCGCGCCGCCGGTACTGGCGGTGCGCCTGGGACGCCACGAAGAGAGAAGACCGGGGTAGTTCGCGCCATTCAAGGCCGAATTGCATCCGGGCCAGCTCGGCTTGCTCGAACGTTGCGAAGTCGGTGCACCACTCGGCAAAGATGATCGGGTTGACCAACAGTGGGCCGCGAGTGCTCCAGGTCGCCAGTTGCGCCAGTGACCAGTCGCGCCACGCCTCGTGGTCGGCGGTGACATCGACCAGGATGCACGTGTCGACGAGGATCATCGCGTTGGGCGCTGCTTCTTCGCGGGTGCGCTGGCGGGTGCGCTGGCGGGTGCGAATCCTGGATCGGAAGCATCCTCGTCGTAACCACGCAGCAGTGCCATCAGGCGATCGGTGCTGGCTTCGCCACTGTGGCCGCCGATGCCGACCAAGCCCCTGAAGCGGGCCAGCGCCTTGGCCACCGCCGGGTCCTTGACACGACGCAACGCCCGAACGGGATCGACGCGCACCGAGCCGTCGGCGGCGATGCGGAATTCGACCGCATCGCCGGGCGCCACTTTCAGATGGTCGCGAATCGGCTTGGGCAAGGTCACTTGCGATTTGGTGGTGAGGGTGTAGCCCATCGCGGCTCCAAGGTATGACTCAAGTAGCGATTGTAATACTCGCGCGAATGTCGTCAGCCCGCCAGCGCTGCCTCCAGCGCATCGACGAACACCTTGGCCACGTCGAACCCGGTCTGGTTCGTGATCTCCTGGAAGCCGGTGGGGCTGGTGACGTTGATCTCGGTCAC
>JANXMO010000455.1 GCA_025354615.1 Burkholderiales bacterium
AAACCTTGCAAGCGGATATGCGCGGCCAACTGCCGTTTCCAGGGTCAGGGCTGCCAGCCGTGCAGCGGGCGGGCGATGAGGCGCAGATCGTCGCCGACGTGGTCGACCGCGTGCAGCCGCAGCGGCGTGGTCTCGGCCAGCGTGGCCAACGGGCCGAAGTCGGCCAGCGGGCGCCCGGCGCCGAGCAGTTTCGGCGCCATGTAAATCAGCCATTCGTCGACCAGGCCGGCCTGCAGCAGCGCGCCGTTGAGCCGCGCGCCGGCTTCCACGTGCAGCTCGTTGACGCCGCGCCGGGCCAGTTCGGCCAGCAGGCCGGGCAGGTCGATCCGGCCGTCGGCGCCGGGTGTCAGCAGAATTTCCGCGCCCGTCGCTTCAAGCGCTGCGCGGCGCTCAATGGGCGGCTCAGCGGCGGTCACTAGCAGCACGGCGCCGGGGGGCTGAAAAATTCGCGCGGCCGATGGTGTGTTCAGCCGCGCATCAAGCACCACGCGCAGCGGTTGACGATGGTTGCCGGGCAAGCGCACGTCCAGCCGCGGGTCGTCGCTCAGCACGGTGCCGATGCCGGTCAGCACGGCGCCGGCGCGCTGGCGCCAGGCTTGGCCATCGGCGCGCGCGGCCGCGCTGGTGATCCACTGGCTGGCGCCGTTGTTGAGCGCGGTGCGGCCGTCAAGCGACACCGCAGCCTTGAGCCGCAGCCACGGCCGTGCCCGCAACACACGGGAAAAAAAGCCGATGTTGAGTGCGCGCGCCTCGGCGGCCAGCACGCCGTCTTCAACGCCAATGCCGGCGTCACGCAGCCGCGCGGCGCCACGGCCCGCCACAGCAGGGAAGGGGTCTTCAACGGCGAAAACGACCCGCGCCACGCCGGCGGCAATCAGCGCATCACAGCACGGCGGCGTGCGGCCATGGTGGGCGCAAGGTTCCAAGGTGACGTGAACAGTGGCGCCGCGCACCGTTTCGCCGCGCGCCGCCGCATCGCGCAGCGCCATCACTTCGGCGTGCGGGCCGCCGGCCTGCTGCGTGTGGCCGCGGCCGACGATGCGCTGCCCGCCCGCGCCATCGGGCTGACTGATGACGCAGCCGACACGCGGGTTGGGGTCGCTCAGGCCGACGGCCAACTGCGCCAGCGCCAGCGCCTCGCGCATCAGCGCCAGGTCGGTTGCCGCGTCGCGTGAAAAGCGCTCGGTCGTCATTCAGCGGGCCGCTTCACGGCTGGTGTTGAACCGTGGCGGCAGCTGCGCCCGGCGCCACGCCGGGGCAGGGCTGGTCACCGCGCAGCACCACGAAGTTTTGCTCGGCCAGCGTGCTGTCGACGTCGACATAGCGCTCGGGGTGCTCGGCGTTGCGGTCGATGCTGCCGCTGCCATCTTGGTCGGCGCTGTAGCGGCAGACCTTGCGATCAGCCGCGGTGCTGCCCAGTGTCCAGCCGCTGGGTATGACCGCGGCCCGGCCTGACCAGCGCGGCGGCTCCCCGGGGGCCGCGGCCAGACAGGTGTAGACGACATGGCGTTCGCCGAACTCGGTCCATGCGGCCGTGCCCACGCTGGCCGGCGCTGCCGCCAGCGGCACGGTTTCGCGTCGCGGGCCAGCGGGCGTGGTGTAGGCGACGTTTTTGCGCGCCTCGGCGGTGCACGGCGCCGCTGAGGTGCTGCCGTTTTGCAGCAAGGACATCGACAGGGCCAACAGCCCGTCAGGCGCCACAAAGCGTACCCGGCCGCTGAGCAGCAAGCCAGCCGCCGGCGCGCAAGCGCCCAAGGTCGCCGCCCAATCGGCGCCACTGCCCACGCCAGTGCAGCGCGCTTTGATGCGGCCGTCGGCGTTGTCGAACAGATAAGCGATATCGCCCGCCAGCAGCGGTTTGAAAGCGCTGCGGCCGTCGCCCAAGTCGACCGCCTCCAGCGGAATCTGCGCCGAGCGGCCGTAGGCGCCGACCGTGGCATCACCGGCCGCGCGCAGCGACAAAGCCGCCGACAGGCCCGGGTCCTGGCCCGCGATCACCGATGACAAAGCCACGCTTTGCGCTTCGCCGCCACGGTCGTTCCAGCTCACCGTCACCGTGGCGGTTTTCAGGCGCGGCGCTTCACTGGCGTCAATTTGCCGGCGCAGTTCGTAGCGCGTGTTGAGCGCCTGGTCGTTGAGCGATGAGACCTGGCGTTCGCCGCTGGCGATGTCGTCATACGCCGCTACACCGGCGCTCGTCGCCAGGCTGGCAAACGCGCGCAGTTGCTCCAGGTCTTCCTGCGCCAGCCGCACCGCTTCCGAGCGCTGGCGGGCCACGTCGGCGTGCAGGCGCAGCTGATTCTGCAGCCGCGCCATCGACAACATGCCCAGCGACAGCACCAGGAAAGCCACCAGCGCTTCGAGCAGCGTGGCCCCACGTTGGCGTTGGCGGGGATGACGGCGGCAAGACGGTGCCAGCGGCGTGCGCATCAAAAGTCCTTCCAGCTGCCCGGCACGCGGGCGAAGCTGCCGCTGGCGCTGCGCAGGCGCTCGAGCACGGCGCTGTCGTAGGTCAGGTCGGGGGCGCCGTTGCCGCTGTAGCCCGCTTCGGAAATCAAGGCGCCGTGCACCGCCGCGGCGCCGGTGCCGGGTGTGTCATCCCAGTTCAACGAGCCGGCGTAGACCAGGCCGTGGACGGTGAGGGCGCCGCGCAGCCGCACCGCGCCGCTGGCCACGATGAGCACCGGGCGGTCGGCCGAGCCGAGCGTCAGCGGGCCGTCAAGTGCCAGGTCACCGTCTATCCACAGCAGGCGGTGGCCGGCTGCTGTTTCGGCGCTGAGGGTCGTGGCGCAACCGCTGCCACAGGCCAGGCGGCGCACGCCGGGCTGGCCGCGCCAAGTGGCTTTGTCAAGACCGAAGAAGGTGGCGAAGAAGGCGTCAGCCGTGCGGGCGTGCAGCGGCGCGTCGCCCTGCACGATGGCCAGCAGCGGGTCGGCGCCAGGCGCGGTGGCCAGGCGGGCCGCGGCCAGGTCAGCGCTGCCGCCGGCGTGCAACACGACGCCGGTGGCTGCATCGGTGTTGAACAGCCCGAGGGCGGCCATGCCGGTATTGACTCCGTCTTTCACCGTCAGCGGCGCACGCGGAGGCCGGGCCAGCGCCGGCAGCAGCGCCAGTTCGACCTGCACGCGCGCGGTGGCGTCGGCGGCGTCTCCCGCCGTGCCGGGGCGGCAGGCGCCGGCCAATTGGCTGCAGCCGGTGGCGCTCAGGCGCAGCAGGTCGGCGCGCGGGCCGGGGGCCAGCTGCACGCTGAAAGCGGGTTGCGGCGCGGCGGCCGGCACGGTGTCGGGCGGCAGCAGGGGGAAGCCGTCGGCCGGGCAGCTGCACAACCAGCCGTCGGGCGTGCGCACGCAGGCCGGCTGCAGGACCACCGCCACGCCGGCGTTGTTCCAGGTGCGCGGCGTGTGGCGCCGGTCGGCGGCGGTGTACTGCAACAACCGCTCGCGCAGCGGTTGCCCGCCAGCGTCGCCAGCCGCTTGGCAGTCAGCCCCCACCGCGGCCGGGTTGTTGAGCTGCGCCAGCGCCCATTCGAGGCCGGCCTCGGCGGCCTCGAACGCCTGTGTGGCGCGGTACTGGTTGACCGAGGCGCGCTGCTCGAACAACAGCCCGCGGTTGGTGTAAGCGGCAATCAACAGCATGGCGAAAAACAGCACCATGGTGACGACCAGCGCCGCCGCGCCGCGTTGGCGTGCTGCAATGCGTGTTCTGCCATGGGCTGCTGCGGGATTGGTCTGGCGCATGGGGGTCGTCATCCGTAGCGCAGTCAGGCCGGGCAAGCGCCGTTGACGCTGTCGTTGCGCAGCCGCACGTTGTGGCGCACGGTGCGCACCACGCTGGTGTCGGCTACCGCGCGCGCGGTCATCGTCAGCGCCACGCTGCGCACCTGCTGCCGCGGGCAGTCGCTGCCGCTGGCGCCGCATGGCGTGCTGCAGTAAGGACTGAGCGAGCGCTCCTGCACGGCGGGGGTCAGGCTGAAACCGCTGACCAGCAGCGTGCCGGTGTCGGTCACGGCTTGCCAGTTGCCGTTGCCCAGCATCATCTCGACGGCACCGGCCCGCAGGCGAAAGCCGAACTGCTCGCTGTTGTCGACCGTGCCGGTGCTGCCGGCCCCGCGTGAAAAGCGAAAGCTCAAGGCGTCGGAAGCGCCGGCAGCCGGCGCAATGGCGCTGTAGGGGTTGGGTTGCACGCCGCTGGCACCGCGTTGCCACACGCCGGCCGCTGCGCCTTGCCAGTAGCCGGCGCGCCGCAGGTCACGGGCGATCAGGTCGCTGGCGGTTCGCAAATCCTGCATCAAACGGTTTTCGACGATCAGCGCGCGGCTTTCACGCAGGTTGCCGGTCAGCAGCGTCATCCCCACCGCCACGATGAACAGCCCGATCGCCACGCCGACCAGCAGCTCGACCAGCGACAGGCCAACGGCTTGCGCGCGGCGGCCCGTCAGCGCCGATGAGGAGAAACGACGTGCGGGGCCCTTCAAGCGGCAGCTTTCAAAAATTCCAGCAGCGCCGGTTGGCGGCGGCGTCATTCACGGCGGCCGCGCTGTCGCCTGAGCCATAGCTGATGTTGGCGCCGTCGGCAGTCACTTTCAGGTAGCGGCAGGCGCTGTCGCCAGCCTGGCTGCCGGTGGCCGTGGCCAGCACGGTGTAGCCGCTGGCGCCACTGTCAACGACGCTGAGCTGGTAGTAGCCGCCGGGGGACGTGGCGGCCACGCCGATCTCGGCCAGGCTGCCGTAGTGCGTGCTGCCCGAACGGTAGCGTTCCTGCGCTGCCTGCACCGCCATGCTGGCGGCCAGCGCGTCAGCCCGGCGCGTTTTGGCGATGGTGCCCTGGTAGGCGGGGTAGGCGATGCTGGACAGCAGCCCGGCAACAGTCACGGTGCACATCATTTCAATCAGGGTGAATCCGCGGTGGCGGCGAAGTGGGCGGATTATCGAGGCGAGCCGCTGGGCGGTGGCGAAAGGCGAGGGGGATGTCATGGCAAAACCTCCGTTCAACAAGGACGCACGCCGGCCACAGCAGGCGCGCTGGCAGCTGGCGAGCAGGTGCGCACACGCCCCATCACGTTGACGACGTGCCGTATCGCCTGCGCGTTCGGCGACACCAACTCGAGCGTGCCGGTGGGCGTAGCGGTGCCGTGCAACGGGTCGAACAGGATCGACGCCACGTTGGCACGCACCGCCACCCGGTCTTCGGCTGCCAGGGCCACCGTCTTGAGCTGCTTTGCGCCGCCGGTGCACTGGGCCGCCCCGGTTTCGCGGCAGCTGCACTGTTCGCGAAGCCCGGTGTGCACCACCCAGCAGCTGCCCCAGGCGGCGCTGTAAAAGCTCAGCCGCAGGGCGTCGTTGCGGGCCACGGCGTCGGTGCGTACTTGTTGCACGTCGGTGGCCAGCCGGGCGGCGGCGCCTTGCAGCCGCTGGCGGTCCAGCAGCCCTTGCAAAGAGGGAACGGCGCTCGCCACCAACAGCACGGCGACGGTGGTCGTGATGCACAGCTCGATCAGCGAAAAGCCGTGGGTTGAATGAGGCGTTGAACGGGGCCTTGAAGGGCCGGTAGGAGAGCCAGGGAGCATGGTGTTTCCAGGTGCAGCAGCGATGACTGAACTCTAGGAAACGGCGCGGTTTTCCGCTTCCCCTTGAGGTGGGGAAGGCGGGTTGGAAGGGCCCCCTCGGGGGAGGGGCACCCAAAAGGAGGAGGTTGATTTTCCTGGAGGAGCCAGTCTTTTGACTTTTGGTCAAGGAAAACCGTGCGCCGCCGATAACATGCCATCACGATCGATCGCCCACGGAGGCCCGCATGTCGGCACGCGACCCCGCTTTCCCGCTGACTGCCCCGTTGCGCGACCTGGCGGCGTGGACGCAGGCGCTGCGCGACCTGGAAATTCCGGTTTTGGCCGACACCGCGGCCACCCTTGAAACCCTGCGCGCCAACGAAGATGCTGTTGACGCCAATCTGCTGGGCGAGGTGATCGCCGCCGACCCATTAATGACCTTGAAAGTGCTGGCCTACGCCGCCAGCCATCGCTCCGCGCGCATGGTGACCGATACCGATACCGTGACCTCCGCACTGGTGATGATGGGCATTTCACCGTTCTTTCGCGCCTTCGGTGTGCAGCCAACGGTCGAGGACCGTTTGAATGCCGTCCCCGCGGCGCTGGACGGCTTGTGGCAAGTGCTGGCCCGCGCGCGGCGGGCCGCACGTTTCGGCTTGGCCTTTGCCGTGCACCGCATGGACCACCATGCGGCTTCCGTTCACCAAGCCGCATTGCTGCACGATTTCGCCGATATGCTGCTGTGGTGCCATGCGCCGACGCTGGCTTTGCGCATCAACGACCTGCAACAAGCCGACCCGGCCCTGCGCAGCCGCCACGTGCAACAAACGGTGCTCAACATCGAGTTGCCCGACCTGCAGCATGCGCTGATGCGGGCCTGGCATTTCCCCGAATTGCTGATGCACATCAGCGATGACCGCTATGCCGAACACGCCCGCCGTGGCGCGGCCATCAATCCGCACACCGTGTCGTCCGTGTTGCTCGCCGTGCGCCTGGCCCGGCACACCGTGCACGGATGGGATGACACCGCATTGCCCGACGATTTGCAGGCGATTGGCGAGCTGCTCAACCTTTCACCGCCTGCAACGCTGGCTTTTGTGCAGGAAGTGGATGGCTGAAAAATCAAAGCGGCAATAGAAAAAACCGCCAACAGCAAATTGCTGTTGGCGGTCTTCAATGAGTTTTTTTGGTTGCGGGGGCAGGATTTGAACCTACGACCTTTGGGT
>JANXMO010000379.1 GCA_025354615.1 Burkholderiales bacterium
CGGGCCTCGGGTAGCGCTAGCCTCACGACTTTGCGCGGCAGGCCACTGTGTTTGTAGGTCAAATCCTTCAGGTTGACGCGCCCTTTTCTCCCGCTTATCCTGCGCGCCATGCTTTTTAAACGCTTAGCAGCCTGCTCGGGGCATATTCTTTTCGCTGCTTTCTTGTGTGTTGCGGCCACTCGGGCAGCCGCAACCCCCGAGGAATCGGTTGATGCGCTGATGCAATTGCTGGCTGACAAGAGCGGGCAAAAAGCGGCGGCGCCCGCGGCGGTTGCCGAGCCCGGCTTGGTTCAACGTGTTCGCGACCGCGCCTCCGACATGGTGTTGACCGCCATGAACTTTCTGGGCGTGCCTTACCAACGGGGTGGCAATGGCGCGCCCGGCAGCGGTTTTGACTGCAGCGGCTTCACCCGTTTCGTGTTTGAACGCAGCCTGGGCCTGGTATTGCCGCGGCGTGCGGATGAGCAAGCGTCAGCGGCCGGCTTGTTCAGTGTCAAGCGCGAGGAATTGAAGCCCGGTGATCTGGTGTTCTTCAACACCCTGCGGCGCACGTTTTCGCACGTCGGCATCTACATTGGTGATGACCGATTCATCCACTCGCCCAGCGCCGGCGGTGAAGTACGGGTTGAAGACATGCGGTTTTCCTACTGGAACCAGCGCTTCACGGGCGCCCGGCGCGTAGAGCGTGTGGAAGCCACCGCAGCCCCGGTCGATATGCCATTTGCCAACGTGCCACTGCCGTCAGCGGCTGACGGCGGCGTGCTGCCGCTGCCCGCCCGGCGCTGACCGCGTCAGAGCGCCGCGTCGGGTCTTTGCCGCCCGACGAAGCCGCCGGGCACAATCCACCGCATGGCCGACCACGTCATTCCGCTTGTCGACCACCGCCATTCGGCACGTTTGCCTGCGCGACCCGTGGCCGCAGCGCCCGCCGTGTCGCTGCCGCCAGGTGATTTGATTGACGCCCTGGCCCGGCCGCTGCGCGACTTGCGCATTTCCGTCACCGACCGTTGCAATTTCCGCTGCAGCTATTGCATGCCGAAGGCCGTGTTCGGGCGCCAACATGCGTTTTTGCCGCAAAGCGCGCTGTTAAATTTCGAAGAAATCACGCGCTTGGCACGGTTGTTCGTCGCCCAAGGCGTGCGCAAAATTCGCTTGACGGGCGGCGAGCCGTTGTTGCGCAAGCAGCTGCCACAGTTGGTCGCTCAACTGGCTGAACTGCGCACCCACGACGGCCAACGCGTCGACCTGGCGCTGACCACCAACGGCGCGCTGCTGGCGCGCCAAGCGCGGGCCTTACACGACGCAGGGCTACAGCGCATCACCGTCAGCCTCGATGCGCTTGACGATGCGATATTCCGCCGCATGAATGATGTCGATTTTCCGGTGGCCGAAGTGCTGGTGGGCATCAACGCCGCCCAAGCCGCAGGCTTTGCACCACTGAAAATCAACATGGTTGTGAAGCGCGGCGTCAATGACCACCAAATTGTGCCCATGGCGCGGCATTTCGCCGGCCGCGGGATGGTGTTGCGCTTCATCGAGTACATGGATGTTGGCGTCACCAACGGCTGGCGGCTGGATGACGTGCTGCCGTCAGCCGATGTCCTGCAGCAACTGGGCAACGCGTTTTCATTGACGGCGATCGAGCCTGGCTCAAGCGGCGAGACCGCACAGCGCTGGCGTTACGCGTCGCCAACCGACGGAACCGCTCATGGCGAAATCGGGCTGATCTCCAGCGTCACGCAGGCGTTTTGCGCCGACTGCAACCGCGCCCGCCTGTCGACCGAAGGCAAGCTGTTCCTGTGCCTGTTCGCCAGCCACGGCC
>JANXMO010000519.1 GCA_025354615.1 Burkholderiales bacterium
AATGATGCTGTTGAAATGCGCCTGCCGCGGGTCCGCCTTGTTGAATACCAAGAACAGCACACCGGCCAGGTAGACCGCACTACAGGCCAAAGCGCTGTACCCGATGACTACAAAGAAGCCGGCCGCCACCTTTCGATTCACTGGCCAGGCCGAGAACGGCAAAGCGGCGAGGGCGCTCATGCTGTTGCCGTGAGCTGATCGTCCCAGCGGCCAAATCTCTGGCGCCGGGGTTCATAGTAAATCTCCGAGATGAAGCGTCCGCGCTCGTCGCGGTCGAACTGCACGATCACATCGACGACCACGTGCAGCAGCCCCTTGATTTCGCTCATGCGCAGCCCGCTGCCGGCACCGCTTTCACGAATCATCAGCGACATTTGCTCGAAGGCCAGCGCGCAGCTTCCTGCGTGAACGCTGGTGATGCTGCCCGGGTGGCCCGAGGCCGCAAGGCGCACAAAGTAGAAGCACTCGTCGCCGCGCACCTCGGCCAGGAAGATGCGGTCCGGCTTCATGCGCAGGCAGGCTTCGAGCAGCGACTTGGCCGTGACACGGGCCGTGCCCTGTGCGTCCTTGCTGTAGAACAGGTGAACGACGTTCGGGTGATGGGGCAGCGTCAGCTCGGCAGTGTCCTGGATGGTGATCAGCCGCTCGTGCTTCGGCACTTCTTCGACCAAGCCTTTCATGAAGGTGGTTTTGCCCGAACCGGTCTTGCCACTGACAACGATGGTCTGGTGCTTGCGCACCGCCAGCCGCAGAAAGTCCGCATAACGGCCTGCATCTTTCAATGCGATCAGCTCACGCTCGAAGGGCAACAGATCGCTGGCTGCGGTTCGAATCACCGTGGCCGTGCGATCAAACAAGCCTTCACGCTCGAAGTCGTCAAGGCGCTTGATCAGGGTCGATGGCTTGCGCACGGTGATCGACACCGTGCCGCGCGGCACCGCAGGCGGAATGACGAACTGGACGCGCTCCCCGCTGGGCAGCGTCGCGGACAACAGCGGGCGTTCCTGGTTGATCTGCTGGTCACAGAAAGTGGCCACAGCGGTGGCAAGCGACAAGCAGCGCTCTTGCGTCATCTGCGGCGCCGCCACGGTTTGCCAGCCGCGTACCGTCTCGACCAGCAATTCACCCGGCCGGTTGACACACACTTCCAGCACACCGGGTGCATCGAGCTGCTCGCGCAGCGGGCGCAGAAACTCGACGACCGATGTGGCATCACCGCACCAGCTATTGATGGCCATGTCTTGATCGCTAGCAGCGGCCTTCATTGCGTGTCTCCACGAGCGACCGGCTTCAGCTCGTATACCGACGAAAAGTCCACGTCACGCGCGACGTAGACGCCGACGATGCCGCCCTGGTTCTGATAAACCAGCGGCGGAATGTTGATCGTGCTGTCCAGCACCTTCTCAGCCAGCTTGCTGGTGTTTGCCGTGGTCGAGGGCAGCACGACCGTGTTGGCCTGCGTGTCGTTCGTCTGGCTTTGAATGACGAGCTTGACCGAATCGTCGATCAACGACAGCAGCATCGCTGCGCCAATGCGCTCAAGCCAGCGGTTGTCGACATAGCCGTTGAGGCCCGACTCGCCGAGCGGCCCGGTAGCGGGCGAATCGAGGTCTACCGTCACGCCCAACGGCGTGCGGATGCGCGTCCACAGCACCGGGATGCGCACAGTGCCCGGCCGGACCGAGGCAATGCGGTACTCGCCGTCCAGGTGCGAGCCGCGTTCGATCAGCAGTACGCGACCATCGTCGCTGAAAACGTTGCGCTGTACCTGGCAACCCACCAGTCCAGAAGTGGCGCTGATCACCCGCGTTTTGAGCGCACATGTGAAAGCGGTGCCTTTGGTCAGCGTCAGGCTGCGGTTGGCGAGCATGGAAGCTGCCACCGTGGGGGTCGCAGAGCTTTGCAGTTGTCCGCCGAACAGACCAGCACCCGCCGCGGGCATGCCGCCCGGGGCACCGCCTATCAGCGGAGTTGCACCAAGATTCGCAGTTGATGGCAGCGGCCCAGCAGGCTGACCTGCAGCCGATGCGGCCGTCTTCGTCAGGTTGTCCAGCAAGCCTTGCAACTGACGCTGGTAGCCCTCCAGGTTGCGTGAGGTGGCGGTCAGTGGATCATCGTGATTCGTGTCTGGTGCCGATGTCAGCGGCTCAGCTCTATGCGTAGCAGCACCTGTACGGGACGCAACCAAAAGAACCGGGGCATCTTCAGGCAGCGCTGCCTTGCCGCCGCTCCCAGAAGTTTCTACAGCGCCGGTGCGGCGAACGTCAATCGGTTCTGCCATTTCGTCTGCATTGGGAATCAACGCCGGAATGCGAGGGCCGCTGGTTGGTACCGCGCTGGCCGGCGTGGCACCGCCAACGTGGGCGAGTGGCATTTCCAGCGTGCGCGGCTCAGAAACCGCTGCCGTCGGCCGGTCGCGCATGAGCTTGGATTCAGCATCGGGCGCCTTTTTGCCACCGGCCGCAAAGCGCTGGATCGTGACCGTCGAGACAGCGACCAAAGACCCCATCAACAAGCTGACGGCCAGCAATCCTTTTCTGGAAACCGTCATCCGCTGCTTCGCTGCAACATTGGGAATGCCAAGCTCGCCGGGCAGCGGAGAGAGAGTGTTGCTGTCCCCCTCTGAATCTGCATTGCCTTCAAGGCTTGGGTCATGCGATGCCGCACTGGCATTCGGCGTCATGGTGCGTTCTCCGTATGCGCATCGGCATTGGATGGGATATGAGTCCGCAACACCCGTCGGACGCCTGGCACCGTGGTGCCCGGTCCCGATGTGTTCAGAGGCAAACCGTCCAGGTCGAACGCCTCGTTCCATAACCCCACTACCGCGGAGCCGGCCCGAAGCATCAGCCGCCGGCTGACGCGGTCGACCACAAGCAAGTCGTCTTCCATGCGGGTGTTGACCAGCGTCTCACTGCCGTCACCCAGAACATGGAACACTGCGGGAACATCGCGGTTGCCTGCAAAACGCAAATAAGTGAACCGGCCATCGTCAAACACCAGGGTCGGCACGATGTCTTGGGAGCCGGTGCCTTCGGCCAACGTGTAGTGGGTGTTCGCTACCTGCGGTTTGGCTTGCAGACGGTCGGCAACCACCTGCTGCGGCGCTGGGGAAGGCGGCACGGCAGGCAAAACAACCAACGGTGCAGTCTCTCGCTTCGCGATTCGTGAGGTTGATGCCGCAGCGGTCGGCGCCTTGACGACGAGCCGGTACACCGGCGGCTGGGGGTCGGCATCGGCCAGCACGAAAAAGCGAAAAGCATGCGTACGTCGGTCAGTGACCACGGCGAGGTTGTTGGCGGCATGAGCCGTGCTCTTGGCTTTGACGAACAGGTTGCGGCCGCCGGGCTGGGCTGCAATGCACCACGCCGCTTCCGCCTTCGTGCAGTCGCCTCCCAGGCCTGCGGCCACCTCGGTGATCGACTCGTCCGCCGCCAGCACCACGAGCGTCACGACACCCCGTTTGACCGGCACGCTGATCACCGCATGGGGGTCGTAAATCACTTCGCGCAAGCGTGGGTCGCTCGCCTGAGGCGCGGCGATGGCGGAGCCGCCTGCGGTGGTGCAACTTATGGTTAGTAGCCAGATCCAGCGCTTCATGGCTTGCCTCCGGATGCGGCTGTATTGATTTCCGGGTCAGACCGGTAGGCCGTGACGACGAAGCCGAATGGGTTCTCGATCCGGTCACGCTCTTTTGCCAGCACCTGGGGCTGGTACTGGAAGACGACACTGGCCACGTGCCGTGTGGTGACGTCCGGCATGTTGCGGTCGGTCATGCGCACCACCTTGTCATAGGTCACCGTGGCCTCGCCGCG
>JANXMO010000537.1 GCA_025354615.1 Burkholderiales bacterium
GCGCAGCCTCCGTGGGCGGGTCGTTGATCTCCCTGCGCGGCGGTTCCCGCTTCGCCCGGCGATCGTCCGTGTGCGGCGCTCCGCCTGCGCCGTAGGTTGCAGCGCGCCATAGCCGAGCCAGCGTTACGCTTTTGACCTCGAAACGATCGATGTCGGTGTCAACACTGGATGCACCGCCTGCAGCTTGGGCAGCCCGTGTGGCTTGCTGCCATTTCTGGCCTAGGTTGGCCTGCTCAGGCCGTTTGAGGTGCGCCGTTTTCACCGCATCGGTGGAGAAATCTGAAAAATCCGCGTTGACCGGCCGCTTGCAGTGGATGTGCAGCACCGGGCCTTTCTGGTTGTCTCGCGTGAACAGCGGAATGCTCAGCAAAGGCGCGTCATTGGATGCTTTCAAAAAAGTCGGAGCCGCAGCGCGTGCCAAACCTTTTTCGACCAGCGCAAGCCATTGCGACGGAACCACTTCGGGTTGCGCCTGTACTTCCGCCAAGAATTGCGCATCCAGGCGGCCAGGGCTGAAATCGGCTTCAATTTGTTTGGTGATTGCGTCTGCGCGTGTGCGCAACGGTTTGCACAAAGGATGAATAGGCTCCGCTGAGTTCTGCGTTGCTTGCAAACGTTCGGCAAGCGCTTGCATCCGCTGCGCAGTTCTCGACCACAAATCGGCATGGTATTGGCGTGCAGCCAACCGTGCTTGCGGCACCAGAAACTCAAGCTGCCTGCTCAACTCGACGACGGCCGCGTCCATCGCCTCGTCGCCATAATTTTTCAACAATTTGCTGCCGTACGCTTCTGCTTTCTTGAGGTTTTGAAGCAACGTCTTGGTGTCAGCCACTGCACTTTCGGCTGTATGCGAACTTGCCGGCAAGGCGTCTGCTGCCAGCTCATCGGCTGAAAAATCGTCAGCGGGCAAATAGCCGCCTTTGAACGGCACATAAATTTCTTGCGTGGGCGTGGTGATGGTGCCGTTGGCTTGCAACTGGCCCAGGCGTTTGCTGCCATCTGCTTGCGGCAACGCGACGACGGCCCCTTTTGCCAATGCCGCGGTGGCAGACGTCGCTTCGGCGGGCGAAGGTTCGCTCACAACCTTGGCCTTGCCTTTGGCCGCTTTTTTCTTGCTCGCTTTGGAAGAGCCTGAAGAACTGCCAGTGCTTGGGCTTGGGCTTGTTGTTGCGGTGGAAGCCGTTTTTTTATCGAGTTCAATATCTTGTTTGAGTATGTTTTCATGCTCTTCCAAGATATTGAAATAATCTTTGAATTTAGATTGAGTTGCTAAAAGCCACTGCACAGTTCTGGGGCATTTTTTTAATAGATATTTACTTTGGGATCCTTCTGGACTTATAGACAATTCGGGTTCAAACAGGACTGTTTGCAACATTTCAGAGCTCAGCGACTGCAAAAAATCCAAAAGAACAGCGGATGAAATATTATCTTTATATGCATCCAAAGCTTTAGACAAAGCAGTCATTGATTTTTCCACGTTGCCTGTCAGTGAATGCAGCATTAAAAAATTGGGTTCTCCTGTCATGTGATAAGTTATTGTATTGATGGAAATGTCAGGAATAATATTCCTGTCTAAAAATGCGACATACAAATTTTTTGTTGAAATTCTTTTTTCTTCTGGGCTTGCAATTGACTTGTTCTTGGAAAGGAATTCAACTTCTTCTTGAAGGGCTTCAAATCTCGCCATCACTTGTGCATGATAATCTTTTGACAGAGAACTTATTTGTTCAAATCCAGCAGGTGAATTTGTATGTTCATTTGCAATTGATCTCAATCTGTCTACTAAAGCAGTAAGTTCATCAATTCTAACGGGTGATTTTTTCAAGTCACTTTTTTGTTTATAAAAAATATGGAATTTGGCAGCACTTCTTATTTGCAAAATTGCATCTCTGTCTTCCTTGTGCTGGTGATTTATAAGTTGCAAGTTTTTAAGGGGTTTTTGCAATATCAAAGCCAGGTCACATAAATTGCTGACTTCAGATGCTTTTTTCTTGGTTTCTTCTGTCGAGGCTTGATAAAGTTCTTCAGAAAATTCTTGTTTTTTATAACCGCTCAGTTCATTCAGGATGATTTGAAAAGTATCGCGAAATTGTTTTTGAGTATCAATTTCATCTCTGGTGAGCTGCCTGCGCTTGGTAACTGAGTCATGTACCGAGGCGGGATTTTGAGCATTCAACGCATCAATCAAGCCGCGTGCTGTTTCTATGGTTTCAAAATTCTTTTTGGCAAATTCCAATTGTTGAAAAGGAGTTTTTCCTTCTTGGCTTTTCAAAATAGTTTTTTTACAGCTGAAGCTTAAAAATTTCAAAGCGGCGTTCAATCTGTCAAGGTCGGATTTGGGGATGTTTGGGGGGCTGTTACGGTCGCTGCTTTTGACGGTTTCAAGTCTCTGCCCGGTCGGCAACGCCGCACGTGCCGGCCGAATTTCATCCTGTTTGGCAGATGGGTTGCGCCCAAGCGGCAGGCTATTGGAAGGGCTCTGGCTGCTGGAGAGGGGCGCCGGGCTGGCGTCACTTGCGGCTTTCCCCTGTCGTTTTTGAGAAGGGGTGGAGGAAAGCTGCGTGAGGCTCATGGTGGGCTCGATGAAGAGTGAATAAAGGTGCAGTTGCACCATCCGTTCACCATTGTTTTTTCTGCGGCCTTGCTCTGGGGGTGGCGGGGCGAAGTGAAATACGGGTTTGCGAACGTTGCTGGGTCTATCGTCAGATAAACAGACACGCATACAGCCGTTACGCTGTTCTCACACTGACAACCCCCGCGGTTTGTGTAAGGCCTGCGCTGCGGCACAAGCCGCTCCTTCCCATCGGCATAAAGCATTCAAATTACTGAGATCTGCTGAGCCATGAAAGACGCCCCTTTGATGCCCGCAGCCTTCGTCGGCCATGGCAACCCAATGAACACGCTGGCCCACAACCGCTTCACGACGGCTTGGCGCGCGTTGGGCCAGGCCCTGCCACGCCCGCGCGCCGTTCTTTGCATCTCCGCGCACTGGTTCATCAACGCCACTGCGCTGACCGCGATGGCGCGCCCGCGGGTGATCCATGATTTCTACGGCTTCCCGCCAGAGCTTTCTGTGTTTGACTATCCCGCACCCGGCTCGCCCACGCTGGCGCACGAAGTGGCGGAGCTGCTGGGTGACGTCAACGCCGGGCTGGACCGGGACAGCTGGGG
>JANXMO010000554.1 GCA_025354615.1 Burkholderiales bacterium
GTGGCATCCAGCAGGCGCGCCAGCGTGGCGAGCACGTGCGCACGCGTGGGCGCGGCGGCCGAGGCAGCGTCCGTCACATCCGCCAATGCACGCTGCACCCGGGTGCGGATGCGCGGCAGTGCGGCGCCAAAGTCGCGCAGGTGATCGAATTTCGTTTGCCCACGGCCTTGTTGCCACTCGGCGTGGTAGCGGTATTGCTTGCGGCCGCGGGCGTCGCGGCCGGTGGCTTGCAGGTGGCCGTCGGCACGGGTGCAGATCCACACGGCTTCCCATGCGGGCGGGATGCCCAGCCGGCGAATGCGCTCCAGCGTTGCCGCGTCGCGCAGCGGCTTGCCCGCCGTGTCGAGGAAAGCGAAACCCGCACGGCGTTTGACACGCTTGAAGCCCGGCATGGTGTCATTGACCCATTGCAGTCCTGCGTCGCGCGCGGCTTCAAGGCGGGAATCGACAATCGAGGCTTCGACAACAGCAGGGCTCAACATTCGACCATCTCGGCACGTGGCGTGCCATGAATCAAGGCCGCCAAATCCCGGCCGGGCCCATGGCAGGCGCGTGTTTTGCTGGCTTATGCTCTGTCCCTGTTTTTTGAGAGGTCATGATGCGGGAAACCGAAGGCGGCACGCTCCGTCAAACTTTGATGCTGATTGTGTTGAGTGCAGTGGTGAGTGCAAGTTGGCGGGCCATTTGCCGCACCCACCGCCACCGCCATACCAGCCGTTGCAAAGCTCCGCTTCCCGAGCGGCTGCAAACCTGGGAAGGCGAAGGCGGCCGCCCCGACCCTGAGCTGGAACCCGGCGTTTACACGCCTTCCTGAATTTCGGCAGCAGCCGTCCAGTGAGCGCTGGCCCGGTCAGGATGTAAGGGCCAGGCAGCCGCTCTCGCCGTGGGAAACAGGGCGGCATTGCTGCTGCTTTGTTGATCCACCTCGATCGACATTCGGCGCACGGCGGATTGCGATTCAATCGCCAGCGCGGCAGCAGTGGCCGCACTTTGCCAACTGCAACGGCGCAGCAACGAGCGCGCCGTTCTGTGCCGGCTGAGCTGTTGCGGTCGTGGTTCTGCCAGCGCAGCTTCACATGCCTGCAAATGATCTTCAAGCGTTCGGCTACAGGCCACCCCTGCTTTGCGCCAACGGTGCCACTGAGGAAAATCCGCTGCAACCACCGGCAAGCCTGCGGCCAGGTATTCCAGCACTTTGAGCGGGCAGGCATGCTGCGTCGCCAGGCTGTAAACGAAGGGCAGCAAACCGATGTGCCAAGTGGCCATCAATTCCGGCAGCGTGGCATACGGCTGGCCACCCAGCCAATGAATGTTGGCGCCGCACGGCAGTGAGGCCGGATCGATCTTCACCACCGGCCCGACGATGATGAACTGCCATTGCGGCCGCGCCTGCGCCAGCCCCTGCAGCAGTGCCAGATCGAACCGCTCATCCACCACACCGGCGTAGCCCAACCGGGGGCCGGCCACGTGGGCTTGCAAAAGCCGCGCTTCTTCGGCCGCCCACCCAAGCCCGGGCGGGTGGCGGAAAAACACCGCATCCACGCCATTGGCAATCAAACGCAAGCGCGCACCAGCGGTTTGCGCGCGCGCTGCGGCTAACGGGGTGCTGGCGGCGAACACCAGGTCGGCTGCCGCCAGCAATGCTTGTTCACGCTGCGGCAGCTCGGCCGGCGCGCCCCAAAAACCGGCCAATTCGTCTGCGCAGTCGTAAACCACCTGCGCCGGTTGCAGCGCTTGCGCAAGCGGCCACGCCATCGGCGTGCACAGCCAAGCCGTGGGCCGCATGACCCCGGCCTGCGCCAGCCAAGGGGCCAACAGCGCTTGCAGCCAGGGCTGTTGGGCGTCGCAAAAACCTGGCTCAAGCAAGGGCGTGCAGGGCACCAGCACATCAACGTGCGGGCCTTGAACCATGTGGTCGAGCCGCGCAGGGGCGGCCTTGTACAGCGGCTCTTCAACGTAAATGATGCGAAAACGGCCGGCCAATTGCTCGAGCAAGTGGCGTGTTCGGTGGCGAACAAAATCCCAACGCAAATGCGAAAACACCAGCAACGGCGGCGCCTCGCCTGCCTGCGCGGCCGGGCACGTAGGCAGCACCTGTTGCCAAGCCTGCAGCGCACGCAACGCCGCCAACTCGGCGACGCGCTGCAGTGCCGCCACGGGCGCCGCACGCGCCGAGGTGGGTGGCTGCTCTACCAGCGCGGTTGATTCGCCGCCAACAGACGGCTGCGGTTCGCAAGCCACG
>JANXMO010000571.1 GCA_025354615.1 Burkholderiales bacterium
GAGAAAAGACGCGACACAAAGCGCGATTTGCTGCACTGCAATATACCGATCGTCTGCGTGTGCCGCAAGGGGTTCGGCGCCATGAAGATTGCACAATACGGTTTTTAAAGCACTTGCACGGCAGAATCAAAATGGATTGCACGGTTCAATGGCTACCTGCTTCGGGCATGACGTTTGTTGCCGAAACGCAGAGTGGCCACGTTTTGGTGATGGATGGCGCGCCCGAAGGAGGCGGCCGCAACCTGGCGCCGCGGCCAATGGAAACCGTTTTAGCCGGCGCCGCCGGTTGCACAGCTTATGACGTGGTGTTGATTCTTCAGCGTGGCCGACACGACATTTGCAGCTGCACCGTCAAAGTCAGTTCGGAACGCGCACCCACTGATCCCAAGGTGTTCACGAGAATTCATTTTCATTTCAGCGTGACTGGAAATGCGTTGCCTGAAACGGCGGTGGCGCGCGCAATCCAGTTGTCTCATGAAAAATACTGTTCGGCGAGCATCATGCTGGGCAAAACGGCGACATTGACGACGAGCTTCGATCTGCATCTGCCGCCCTCGACCAACACCGCCAGTTGAGAATTACCGGCTCCGCTAGGGATGTTCTGCATAGGTAGGCAATGGACTTGCTTGGGTGATTGGACCGAAGCAGCGTTGAAGTGAAGCATGAAGCAAGCCGATCTGGGTTTGAACCTGACGTCCAAGCGAACAGGCAGGCGAGCGTTTCTTGACGAGATGAACTGCGTCGTGCCGTGGTCTGATTTGGTTGATCTGCTCACGCCGTTCGCACCTGAGGGCAGACGAGGCCGCCCGCCCCTTTGCTGTTGAGACGATGCCGCGCCTTCACTTCATGCAGCAGTGGTTTGGCCTGAGCGACCCGGCAATGGAAGAGGCGCTGCACGATGTGCCGCTGTACCGCGAGTTCGCGGGGCTGGACAACTGGACAACTCGCCTGCCCGATGAGAGCACCATCCTGCGGTTTCGCCACTTGTTGGAAAAGCACAAGCTCGCCGCTCAGATCCTTGTCCTGATCAATGCCATGCTGCGCGACAAGGGCCTGATGCTGCGAGCCGGCACGGTGGTGGATGCCACGCTGATTGCTGCGCCAAGTTCGACCAAGAACGCCAGCGGCGAGCGAGACCCCGAAATGCACCAGAGCAAGAAGGGCAACCAGTGGTACTTCGGCATGAAGGCGCACATTCGGCGCCGATGCCGAGTCGGGCCTGGTACACACGGTCAGGAGTACGGCGGCCAATGTCAACGACGTGGTTGAAGCCAACTCGCTGTTGCACGGGGATGAGACCGACGTCTTCGGGGATGCCGGCTACCAGGGCGCACACACGCGAGCGAACGCACCGCCGGATGTCACTTGGCATGTGGCCATGCGCCCGGGCAAGCGCGCAGCACTGGACAAGAGCAAACCGTTGGGGGCGATGATCAACGAAGTCGAGCGCATCAAGGCCAGCATTCGCGCCAAGGTCGAGCATCCGTTTCGTGTGATCAAGCGGCAGTTCGGCTTCGTGAAAGTTCGCTACCGGGGCCTCAAGAAGAACACTGTGCAGCTCACGACTTTGTTCGCACTGTCCAACTTGTGGATGGCGCGCGGCAAGTTGTTGAAATCCTGGGCATGAGTGCGACTGCTGCGCGAGCAAGCGCCCCCAACAGGCTGAAAACGGCCACGCTGTAGCAGCGCAAGCCGCCGATAAGCACTGAAATAACCTTCAGCACAGCACAGCACAGCACAGCACAGCACAGCACACATGCATGTCTTGACGTGCATTGTGCAGACCATCCTTAGAAGGAAATCGAACAACAAAGTGCATTCTTGTTCGTTGCGGCAACGGAGGCTCATTTCTATCGTGGCGGTCACTGCCAACAAAAGGAAATGCAATGAACATTCACATTTTCAGCCAACCCCTTGCTTTTCAAGCCCATGGCCTCGCATGACCCTTCCCGCCGCCGTGCGGTGGCTGTCAGTGCCGCATGGGGTTTTGCGCTGGCCTTCAGTGGCGACTTGCGCGCCCAGGGCAAGCCCGAGCTGCTGCGCATCGGCTACCAGAAATACGGCACGCTGACTTTGCTCAAAGCGCGTGGTGACCTTGAAAAGCGGCTTGCGCCACAAGGTGTCGATGTGAGGTGGATTGAATTTCCCGCCGGCCCGCAGCTGCTCGAGGGCCTGAACGTCGGCTCGGTCGACTTTGGTACGGTGGGTGAAGCGCCACCGATTTTTGCTCAGGCCGCCGGGGCCGACCTGGTCTACGTGGCCCACCAGCCGCCGGCGCCGGCGGCCGAAGCCATCG
>JANXMO010000624.1 GCA_025354615.1 Burkholderiales bacterium
GTCGATTGTCTTTGCCAATGGCGCCATTGCGAGCGATTGCAGCAATTAGGATAAATGCGGTTGTTGTCACAATAAATTCATACAGCGGCTTGAGACAATATTTTAGAAAATCCTAATGCCTTCAAGTTTAAATCTTGAGGCAGGTTCTTGATCATTAAAGTTGGTTTGAATGCTTTTTGTCAGACACAACTGACAAATATTTGCGTCTCTCGATGTCGACACTTTTCACATGCAACTCTGCTGTTTCAGAGTCTTTAATCAGATACTGCTGACTTCTTGGTCACCAAAGGTCGTTCATGCATAAAAGCGCTTCAGCTTCAACTAATTCTTTGCTCAACCATCCGATTGCGATTGCGACTTTGGCCACTGTTTTCTTGATTGGCGGCTGTGCATCGCCGATGAGCGAACGGGAAAAAGGAACGGCACAAGGCGCTGGTGCTGGTGCTCTGGCAGGTGCCATTCTCGGCAGTCTCACGGGAGGCAGCGCAGGGCAGGGAGCGGTTTTAGGCGGTGCGGTAGGCGCCGTAGCGGGTAATTTGTGGTCCAAGCGTTTGGAGGACAAACGCAAGGCGTTGACGCAGGCCAGTGAAGGCACTGGAGTGGACGTGGCGCGTACCACTGACAATCGACTGAAAGTCAATGTACCGGCCGACGTGTCTTTTGATACCGGCCGCTCCGACATCAAGCCGCAAATGAGGCCGGTGCTCGATGAGTTGGGCCGCAGTCTGGACTCCGCGATTCAAGTCACGATAGTGGGCCACACCGACAACACTGGCACCGACGCTATCAACAATCCTCTTTCACAAGAGCGTGCTGAAGCCGTCCGGTCTTATCTGTCATCGCGCGGACTCAACAAAGCCCGTGTGTCTGTGCAAGGTCGTGGTTCGCATGAACCGGTTGCCGGTAACGACAATGCGACGGGAAGAGCGGCCAACCGACGGGTGGAAATTTTCCTCTCCGAGACGTCGTCTTAAAGACAGTCGCGGTCGGGCTGCACAGCCTTTATTGGCGTCGTCAAAACTATTACAGCTGAGGCAACACCTTGCGCAAACGTGCGGGATCAATCGGCTTTTGTAGGTAATGGTCCACTTGGTTGAACGTTGACGACACTCTTTCATCGTCTTGCGACGAGCCACCGGTAATGGCGATCAAAACAATGTCATCACCAAAACGGCTTCGCAAGGAATTGGTTAAATCAAGGCCATCCATGCCCGGCATGCCAATGTCCAGCAGAACGCAATGGGGCTTGAATTCATCGACCACTCTAAGTGCTTGCTCGCCACTGGAAGCTGTTTGAACCACGTACCCATCCATTTCAAGCAAACAAGCAAGCGTTTCAGCTACGTCTGCAATGTCATCGACCACCAAAACACGTGCCGCTTCATTCGCCGTCAAATCAATTCTCCTAAAAGCATTCGCCTGGGCGGTGCTTTAAAAATGTTCAAGCCGTTCGGGAGCTGCGCCTTCGTTGAGCGCTCAATTTTGCTATGAAATGCGCTCGAATTTATCTTTCCATAAATTTATTAGGTTAAAAAGCTTTTTTCGAAGTTGGATAACGTAATAATTTAATTCGCTAATATTTCAATAAATCGATTGAAGGAAATAAAATGGAAGAAAACGGCTCTTTGGATACACGGAAACAACGCTTGTGGAATCTGATCAAAGATTTGAAATTTGGAATGTTGACTACCCGGCATTCAAATGGTCATTTGCATGCGCGCCCTATGACAACGCAGAATAAAATTCTCGATGAAGACAGCGCCCTGTGGATTTTCACATCCAAGTCAGGGGAAATAGTCGAAGATATTTTGATCAATCCAGAAGTTTCAATGGCGTATGCCAATCCTTCTGACGACAGTTATGTTTCGGTTTCAGGCAAGGCTTATGTAAGCCATGACCATGCAAAAGTATTGCAGTTGTGGTCGACGATGGCCGAAGCTTGGTTTCCTGGCGGGCCGGAAGATCCTGATTTGGCTTTGCTGAGAATTGACATCAGCCACGCTGATTATTGGGACGTCAGATCAAATAAATTAACCCAGCTGCTGAAAATGACCACCGCAGCTGTCACCGGCAAGCCGCCTACGGACATGGCTCATCATGGCCATGTGGATATGCGTTCGTGATGTGAATCTACTGCCGGCGGCGCCTGACCTAAGCATTGTTTTTGATGAATATGCTTTTCCAGTGCCGCTGCTCTGGCAGCACATAGACCACACTGGGGCGGCGGCCCATTAAAGGCGCTACTTTTTGGTCGAAGAATTCCGGGCTGACGACGATGCAGCCCCAGGTGATGCGGTTGTCATCCGGGGTTGTTGACGAAAGTCGTTGCTTGCGCTGCTCCTCGGGTGGCGAGCGCCTGAGCCGGTGAATGGCGATCGCCGTGTCGTAGTTGACCCATATAACAGCCTCTCCCTTGTCATTTAGACCTGGAAAAGCTTCAAACCGCCCTGCTGGAGTGGTGCGTTCATGCAAAGGTACATAAGTATTTGCATGTTCGCCAACGTCGGGCCAGGAAACTTCACCTTTTTTAAAACCTAGTAAAGTGGGTGAATGACTTTGCAGCGTACCGTTTGACGTAAATAGAAAAATATGGGCATTTTTTTTGTCAACGATGGCAAAGTTTCTTTCCTTTAGATCTTCGTTGTTGACGACCCACTTTGCCATATTCAATATATGGGGGGGTGTGCTGACGTATTTATGCCCAGCGGCATGACAATTAAGGGAAGTGCTCAGGAAGACCCATATGAAAAATGCGCGAACTGACTTGCATTTATTCATGAAGATCATCCTTGTGCGGGGTTTTAAGGTGGCCCTTTACGAGAGGCTATTTTATTTAAATGCCCGATGGTTGATCTGACGATAAGCAAGCTTTTGTTAATCCATTTTGGATTTATGAAATTTAAATTCGAATTGAATATTTAGCGAAGCCAAAGCCAACACCCCCCAAAGAGGGGCCCCCTTCAAGGGGCGGCTTTGACCAAGTGTTTCCACCCTGTGTGGGATATTTTTCGTGTTTCACAAAAGGAAAACTTCTGTCTACCAGCGCTGATGAGCAGCGCCTGGTTTTCGACGGGCTTGATGGCTCGTTTTTGACAGGAGAATCACTTTGGCACGCTTTGTTTTCACTTTGCCCGCAGCTTCAAATCCGGTTTCCTGCCTCGGTCTGCATTCAATGCACTTTCAACGGGCATCGATCGCTTCGATAGAGGTTTTGGCAAGTCAGGTCGATGAGCCAGATCTTGCAGTCAACAGCGGCGGACCGGGCTGGTACGAGTCAAGTCGGGAATTGCGCAACGGACTGGATGTGCGGGAAGTCATGCCCGCGTGTTCACTTCAATTGATGTGGCAACGCTAGTGCAGTGGCTATGTTCAACCAATGAGCGTTCAGGGAGCCAACCGCTGGCGTTCAATAGCCTCACCCAGTTCGATGACTGCCATGGCGTAATAGCTTGACCAGTTGTAACGTGTGAGCGCATAGAAATTGGCTGTGCCGGCCTTGTAGCTGGGGGCTACCACCCCGCCATTTTCCAACTCAATGAGCGCCAGCGGGCCGTCGAAACGGGCGCCTTGTGCGTCCAACGTGGCACCTTGTTCCGTCATTTCACGCGCGCTGAAAGACGGCACGATATCGGGGCTCAGCAGCACGGCGCGGTTGGCGGCATCGGTTGGCGGGGCGACGTTGAAATACGTCGGCATGCCGCGCTTCCAGCCAAATTCCGCCAGGTAATGCGCCACGCTGCCGATGACGTCGGCAGCGTTGGTCGCCAAATCAATGTGGCCGTCGCCATCAAAATCGACTGCCAGCCGGTTGACGCTGCTGGGCATGAATTGCGGCATGCCCATGGCGCCGGCGTAGCTGCCGCGCAGCGCCAGCGGATCAAGCCCTTGGCGCCACGTCATCAACAAATATTGCTCCAGCTCGTTGCGGAAAAACGCGCTTCTGTCTTTGCGTCCTGAAGGGAAGTCAAAGCTCAAGGTGGCCAGTGCGTCGATTACGCGGAAGCTGCCCATTTGCTGCCCGTAAATCGACTCGACGCCCAGAATGCCGATGACGATGGCTGGTGGCACGCCGTAGCGTTCCTCGGCTTTTTCCAGCCAGTGTTGATGGGTTTGCCAGAAAGCCAGCCCGGTGCGCAAGCGAACGGGCTCCACAAAGCGGTCGCGGTAGGCGGTCCAGTTTTTCGCCACACCGATTGCCGGCGGCATGATCAGTCGCGCCACGCTGGGCACAAACCGGGCGGCCGCCAAAGCGTCGCGCCATACCTCTGCCGGCAGGCCGTGGCGGCTGGCGGCTTCAGTAGCAAAGAGCAGCGCATCGTCGCGCGAGCCGTAGGCAATGGCGGCGTCTACCTTCAATGCTTTGTGCGGTTTGCCTTTGTGATGCCCGGCCGTGGCGTGGCGTGATTTGGCTGCGGCAGGCGCGCCGGCGGTTGCAGAGGCCGTGCCCATGGCTCCAGCCCACGCAATCGCGCCGGCAACGCAACGAACAAGCAACGATGAACAGCAGTGCAGGGAGGTCATCCCTCACATTATCGACGGCGCGTTTGCGGTGGCTGGCGCTTGTTGCCGGCGTGCAGCTGCCGGGCCAGCGCTTGAAATTCGCGCATCAAGGTGCGCGCCGGGCGTTGCAGGGCGGGCTGGCCGTAGCGTTGGTTGTCAGCGCGTTCCAGCAGTTGCGCCATTGCCTCGCCGGGTTCGTTGGGCCAGTGCTGGCGGGCCCGCATGGCCAGCGTGCGTGGGGCTTCATGGGGTGCGGTGGCAAGGCCCAATTGGGCCAGCGCCTGCCGCCAGCGCTTCATCAGCCGCGGCCAGGGCGGCATGCGCTGCCGGTCGCGCCAGGCCCAGGCGGCGCCGGCCAGTGCCAGCAAGCTCAGGCTGCTCGCCAGCAGCACGGC
Organism: Burkholderiales bacterium; assembly: GCA_025354615.1. Lineage (GTDB taxonomy): Bacteria > Pseudomonadota > Gammaproteobacteria > Burkholderiales > Burkholderiaceae_C > JANXMO01. Next base: position 4,896 of record JANXMO010000624.1, read on the forward strand.
AAGATCCCGCCAATCGGGCGCATCGAAACCCAGTTGCTTCAGCAGTTCCAGTTGCTGGCCGCGTGCATAGCTCAACACCCACTGGTTCCAACGGTTGTTGACCTGTTCCCAGCTGCTGCGCAAGCCATTCAGCAGCTGTGGGCTGACGTTGCGGAGTGCGCCTGACACAAACCCCTGCGGCGGTGTGAGTTGGGCGCCGCGGTTGATGCGGTCTGGCGCCACCGAAGCGGTGGGATCGGCTCGCACCCAGCCCACGCCGGCTTGCCAGTACTCGGCCCAGGCATGGGCGTGGCTTTGCCGCACGATGTAGTAGCCGTCGGCTGGCGCGGCGTCCATACCCTGGTAGCCGGTGACCACGCGGGCCGGCACGTCCAGCGCCCGCATCACGACGACGAAGGCCGAGGCGAAGTGCTCGCAAAAGCCCTGTTTGCGGTCGAGCCAGAATTCGTCCACGGCGCCGCGTTCGTCATTCACGCCGTACAGGCCTGGGGCCAAGGTATAGCTGTAGCCGCCCGTGCGCACGTGGGCCAGCACCGCTTGGGCCAGCGTGTGTGCATCTGCCTCGGCAAAGCGGGGCTGGCGGCGCAGCTGCGCCGCCCATTCCAGGGTACGGGGGTTGTGGCCGGGCGGCAGATCGACATAGTCCTGCAGCCCGACCATGGGCTCGGTGGGGCCGTGGCGAAAGTCGGTGTACGCCTGGGCTTCGAAACGCACCCGATCGAGCAGCGGCTGGTCGGTCACCCATTGCAGGTCGTCGCGTGGCAGCACGCGTCGCCCGGCGATCACCGGCGCGTCAACGCTCGCTTCGAGCAACGGGATGCTGGCAATGCGCAGCGGCTCCAGCGTAACTTCATACGGCAGCGCTGCGCCGCGCACGCGCAGCTCGGCGCGCGGCGTCAACGCGCGTGGAAAGGTAGGCGCCAGCTGCCGCCATTCACGGCCATCGAAAGCCGCCAGTACCGGGCCGCGGAAATAGCTGGCCTGTGGCGCTGGCGGCGCGCCGGTGAAACGCAGGCGCATGGCGATGCTGTCGTCCTGCGCCAACTCCGATACCGAGCCCATCGTCATGCTGTTCGACAGACCGGTGCCCGCCCGCCCGTCTTGCGGCACGCCCCACAGCGGCCCGACCCGCGGAAACAGCAGAAACAACAAGGCCATCACCGGTGCGCCCCACAGCGCCGTGCGCCCGGCCACGGCGGCGGCCTTGCGCAGGCCGGGGTGGCCGGCCGGCATGTGGGCCAGCACCAGTGCGGTCAACAGCCCCCAGACCGACAACAGCATGGCCAGGCCCACCAGCAGCGATTGGGAATACAGGAAGTGCGTCAGGATCAGGAAAAAGCCGAGGAAAAAAATCACGAACGCATCACGGCGCGCGCGCAGCTCAAGTGTCTTCAGAGCCATCAAGGCAATTGCCATCGTCACGCCCGGCTCCTTGCCGAGCAAGCTGCGGTGGGACCAGAACGTCAGCCCGGCCGCCGCCAACAGCACGCCTACCAACACCCAGCGCCCCGGCAAAGGCGCATGCGCCAGCGCCAGCCGGGCCCGCCACACCAGCACCGTTGCCGTCAACAGGCCGCACCACAGCGGCAGGTGTGACAGGTGCGGCAGCACCGTCCAGCCGATGACGGCCAGCAAAAACAAGGTGTCGCGGGCTTCACGCGGCAAATGGCGCCAGCCGGGCCAGGGCACGGCGCGCATCCACAAACGGCCCGCGGTGCTCACGGCGCCAGCGCCAGCAGTTCCAGGCTGCGCTGAACGTGCGCCTCTCCCTGGCCCAGCGGCACTTCATGGCCTGGCAACGTCAGCGCAAACAACGCAGCCCGTTGGTGGGCAGCGAGTACCCAGGCCGCCAGGCGTGACAGGCGTGCTTCGGCCGGCAACGCACCGCAGGCCTGCCAGGCCAGCCGCAGCTCGTGGCGCGCCGCGGCACGGCTGTTGTCACGGCTGACCAGTTCGCCCCCGGTCTCCATCGCTTTGGCGGCTTTTTTCCAGACGACGCTTTGCAGCGGGTCGCCGCGGCGGTAAGCGCGCACGCCCTCGAACTCACCGCCTTCGGCAAACCGCCGCGGCATGGCGCCGCCCTGACACGCCAGCGGCGCCGGCAGCGGTGCTGCCGGTTGTTCCGGTTGCGGGTAGACCCACAAGGGCGCAGCCGGCCGCCATACCGCCCAGGCGCGGAACAAGCCGAATGGAAACCGCGTTTCGATGTGCAGCGCCGGCAGCGTGTGCCGGCCACGTTTGAGAGCAGAAAAACGCAGGTGTGCACTGGCTTGCGCGCCGGCTGGCACGTCCAGCCACGTCAGGGCGCTGGCCGCCCTCGTGCCTTCGGCCGCAGGGCCCGCCAGCAGTTTGACGCCCAGCCCGTGGCGGGCCGTGACGGACCCGCCGCCGTCACCCAGCACCAACTCGAGCGCCGCGGTGCCACCCGCGAACACCGCTGCCACCGGGCGCAGGTGCAGCGTCAACCCGCGCAGCTGACGGTGGGTGATGTGCATCGACACCGCGCCGCAGCCAGCCAGCAAAAAAGTCAGCACGTAGCCCAGGTTGAGCTGGTAGTTGATGGAGGCAATCAACAACACCGCCAGCGTGCCGGCGAACATCCAGCCGGCGCGGGTGGGCAGGATGTAGACGTTGCGCTGCGTCAGCTGCAAGGTGTCGGTAGGGGGTGAGCGCTGATCGAACCACTGCTGCGTCCGCTCGCGCCATGCGGTGCGCGCCGCGCGCCAGGGGCGCAGCGCGGAATGAAAAAAAATTTCAGCCAAATGCATGAAGAGCAGCGCCGCAGGCAGCGTTGATTCGTTCGTCCGTCAAGGCAGCGGAACGGCTTCGATCATCGCGCGCACCTGCTCCAGGCGGCCGCGGCCAGCGCCGGCCAACGGCAGCAGCCGGTGCGCGGCGGCTTGCGGCAAGATGGCCTGCACATCGTCGGGCGCCACATGGCCGCGGCGGTCGAGCAGGGCGCGGGCCTTCGCCGCGCGCAGCACGGCAATGCCGGCGCGCGGGCTGAGCCCTTCGGTGAACCACTGCCCCGAGCGCGTGGCTGCAATCAACAATTGCAGATAGTCGAGCAGCGCCGGGCCTGCATGCACGGCCAGCACGGCGCGCTGCGCGGCCAGCAAATCGTCGGGCGTCATCACCGGCGCAAGCGCCTGCACCGCTTCGCGCCGGTCGCCACCGGCCAGCAAAGCGCGTTCGCTGTCGTGGTCCGGATAACCGAGCGTGATGCACATCAAGAAGCGGTCCAACTGTGATTCGGGCAGCGGGTAAGTGCCCAGCTGGTCGCTTGGGTTTTGCGTCGCAATGACGAAGAAAGGCCGCGGCAATGCGCGCGTTTCGCCTTCCACCGTCACCTGCTGCTCCTCCATCGCTTCCAGCAAGGCGCTTTGCGTTTTCGGCCCGGCGCGGTTGATTTCATCGGCGAGCAGCACCTGCGCGAACACCGGGCCGGGGTGGAAGACGAAGGCTTCGCGGTTGCGTTCATAGATGCTGACGCCGATCAAATCGCTCGGCATCAAATCGGCTGTGAACTGGATACGTGAGAAGCGCAGCCCGAGCGACACCGACAACGCGTGCGCCAGCGTCGTTTTGCCGACGCCCGGTACGTCTTCGATCAACAAATGACCGCCGGCCATCACACAGGCCACACAGTCGCGTATTTGCGCGCGTTTGCCAACGATGATGGTGCTGATCTGGTCGACCAGCGCGTCCAACTGTCGTGAAAGGGCTGCATCCATCACGGCACCTTACTCGAAATTACGCGCCGTCAATCCGCGGAAAAGCGGCGTGGCGGCGTCGCCATAAT
>JANXMO010000671.1 GCA_025354615.1 Burkholderiales bacterium
GCGTGACGACGGCGCCGGGCTCAACCTGAGGCGCATTCGCGAACAGGGGCTGGCGCTGGGTTTGCTGCAGGCCGACCTGGACTACAGCGATGCCGAACTGGCCAACCTCATTTTCAGCCCCGGTTTTTCAACCGCCGAACAGGTGACCGAACTGGCCGGTCGGGGCGTGGGCATGGATGCGGTGCGCACCGAAGTCAATGCCGTCGGCGGCCGTATCGACACCGCCACGCAGGCCGGTGTCGGCACCGCCTTCAAACTGGTGCTGCCGCTGACGACGGCCGTTACCCAGGTGGTGGTGCTGCGCTGCGCGACGTTGACCATCGCCATGCCGTCGCCGTTGGTCGAACACGTGTTGCGCCTGCCTGCCGCGGAGGTTGAAGCCGCACTCGAGCGTGGTTTCCTGCAGCATGACGACCAACCCGTGCCGCTGTTTTGGTTGGGCGCGCTGCTGCAAAGCACGCCTTGCAGCGCTGAAACCGACGGCCACAGCGGTGCGGTGGTGATGGTGCGCAGTGCGGCCCAGCGCGTGGCGGTGCAAGTCGACGATGTGCTCGGTCACCAGGAAGTGGTGGTCAAGCACCTGGGGCCTCAGTTGGCGCGCGTGCCGGCATTGGCCGGTGCCACGCTGCTGGCCTCCGGCGGCGTGGCGTTGATCTACAACCCGGTGGCGCTGGCCACGCTGTATGGCCCGGCCGCCCGCGCCGCCACTGTGGCGGCGTTGCGCGGCAGCCCCGCGCTGGCCGCGGCGGGTCGCGGTGCGGTTGCGCAAAAACCATGCAAGCCGCTGGTGCTGGTGGTCGACGATTCCGTCACGGTGCGCCGCGTCACCCAGCGCCTGCTGGAACGCGAAGGCTATCGCGTCATGCTCGCCAAAGATGGCCTGGATGCGCTCGATCGCCTGACTGAGGAAAAACCCGTGCTGGTTCTCAGCGACATTGAAATGCCGCGCATGGACGGTTTCGAACTGGTGCGGCAGCTGCGCAACGACCCGGCTTTCATTGACCTGCCCGTGGTCATGATCAGCTCGCGCATCGCACAAAAGCACCGCGACCACGCCACGCAACTGGGGGTGGCGCACTACCTCGGCAAACCGTATGCGGAAGACGAGCTGCTTGCGCTGGTCGCCCGTCACAGCGGCCAAGCCGGATAAGCGGGCAGCCATTGCCATGAGCCATGTCTGAAGTTCTTGAAAAACTGGCCACACTGACAGGCCTGCGCGACCGCGACACGCTGGACGTCGGGCTGGCGGAAGCCCTCAGCGGCGTGCTGGAACCGCAGCTGGTCGAGATTTACCGCCGCGTCGGGCCGCCGGGCAACGAGCGCTGGCTGTTGCGCGCCCGCCTGGCGTGTGGCGACCTGGCGGCCACGTCTGACCCGGCGTGGGTGGAGCTCGACAGCCTGCCTCGCTGTAGCGACCACCCGCAGCGCGAACGCGCCGTGGCCGGGCGCGATGTAGTGCTGGCGCGCAGCCCGGCTGGTGGCAGCCTGGCCATTTTCCCGTTAGGCAACGACGCCACCGCGCTTTCCATCATTGAAATTTGCACCACCACCCCGTTGGAAGATGCCGGGCTGCGCATTGTCAGCGGCATCTTGCGCGTCTACCGCAACTTTCACAGCCTGCTGGATTACAGCGAACGCGACACGTTGACGGCGCTGCGCAATCGCAAAACCTTCGACGACAGTTTTCTCAAACTGATTGGCGAACCGCCCGCCTCCCACCCGGAACCGAAAGCCGATGGCGTCGCGCCGACCGGCGGTACCTGGCTCGGCGTGATCGATATCGATCACTTCAAGCACGTCAATGACATGCACGGGCATTTGATCGGCGACGAGGTGTTGTTGATGCTGTCGCGCCTGATGGCCAACAACTTCCGTTTCAACGACCACGTGTTCCGTTTCGGTGGCGAGGAATTCGTGGTGCTGATGCGTTGCACCAGCGAAGAGCAGGCCGTGCAAGCTTTCGAGCGCCTGCGAGAACGCGTACAAGCCTTTTCGTTCCCCCGTGTTGGCCAACAAACCATCAGCATCGGCTTCACACAGGTGCGCCCCGCCGATTCACCCAGCGGCGCCTTCCAACGCGCCGACCAGGCCGTTTACTGGGCCAAGAAGCACGGCCGCAACCGCGTTTGCAGCTTTGCCGAACTGGTCAAAATTGGGGAGTTGATTGACAAGGATTGGACGAGTGGCGCGAACGTGGAGTTGTTTTGAAAAAGTTGCCGTCCTGCAGGCTTGCCGGGTGAAAAGTGAACCGCCCCGGGATTCGTGGAGACTGTTTGGTTTAAGTCAGTCCGCATTGCGCCCTGATCGGTGACATGAGCTGTTCCATTCCATGAAAGCCATTTGGCTGGCATGAGTTTTTTTATCCCCCCAAATTCCCCGCCGCCCGCTCGTCAATCACTTGCTGCCGGCGTTTGGCTTCGAGTGTGCGCACGCGGGAGTCGATGACCGAGGATTCGATGAAGTCGGCTGCGGCGGCTGGTGTGCCGCTGGCGCCGCTGCGGGCCAGGCGCTGGCCGGCGCGAAGGCGGTCGAGCGCGCCGGTCAGGTCGCCGACGGCGTTGCGGGATTCGGCTTCGGCACGCAGGGCGCGCAGCGGCTGGCCGAGGCGCGCCCACAGGCGGCCGAGCGTGCTCCAGGCATCGGCATCGGTGTCGTGACTTGTGACCCAGGTTTGCAGCCGGTCGGCGCTGCGGCGCAGGGCGCTGCCGTTCGGCGGCGCGGCCAGCGCTGCTTGCGCGGCCAGCAGCAGCACGGGGCGGGACATTTCTTCATCATGCGGCTGAAGGGCGGCGGCGGCGCGTGGCAGGTCACCGCGCTCCAGTGCCGACTGAGCGGTGAGCAGATCGAGGGCGCGTTGGGCGCGGGGCTCGGCGTGCGCGGCGCCGCGCAGCAGTTCGCCGGCCTTGGCCAATGCGGCATCGGCGCGTGGCCAGTCCCGCAGCAGGGTGGACGCCAAGGCGATTTCATAGGCCGCGCCAAGGCGCTCGGCGCGCGCGGCGGCGGTGTTGTCGGCGTCTTGCGCCTGCCAGCGGCGCAGGGCACTGACGCGCGGGTCCATCAGCACGCGGGCGCGCGCCTGGGCCAGGCTGTGTTCGAGCAGGCTGGCTTCGCTGCGCGGCGGCAATGATGACGCCGGCGCGGCATCCGCCGCCAGGCCCATGCGCGCGCGCGCTTCGCCGATGCGCTCGGTCGTCAACGGATGGCTGCGCAGATAGGGAAAGCCGCCGAAGTCGTTCAGCCGCGAGGCCTGCTGCAGTTTGTCGAACATGGCGGCCATGCCGCCGGGCGCGAAGCCGGCAGTTGTCATGACCTGGTAGCCAATGCGGTCGGCCTCGCGTTCCATGTCGCGCGAAAAATTCAGCTGGCCCTGGATGCCGGCGGCCTGGCTGCCGGCGATGACGGCGTTGGTGGCGTCGGCATTGCCGCTGCGGCTGGCGGCAAGCACGCCCAGGATCAACGCCGCGGCGCTGAGCAACGACACCCGCTTGCTGTTGGCCAGGCTGCGGGCGATGTGGCGCTGGTTGACGTGCGTCATTTCGTGCGCCAGCACCGAGGCGAGCTCGTCGGCGGTCGAGGTCATCGCCATCAGCCCCAAGTGCACGCCGACGAAGCCGCCGGGCAGCGCAAAGGCGTTGACGCTGCGGTCGCGCACGAGGAAGGGCTCGTAGGCAAAGCGTTCTTCGAGATCGGGCGTGACTTCACCGCGGGCGCGCGCCGCGGCCACCAGCGGTTGCCACAGCGATTGCAGGTATTCGAGCAGGATGGGGTCGTCGATGTAGTCCGGGTCACGCCGGATGTCGCGCATGATCTCGTCGCCCAGCTTGCGCTCAGCGCCGAGACTGAAGTCGTCTGAGGCCGCGTCGCCCAGCGATGGCAGGCTGTTGTTTTGCGATTGCGCAGGCGGCGCCTGCAGCGGGCCGGTCAGCCACAGGGCCAACAAGGCAGCCAGCAGGCGTTGCGAACGGGGCCGTCGCACAGGCGAGAAGCGGTTCAAAGGCGGTTGGCTCAAGAACGAATGGCGCAATGGAAGGGGACGCCTATGATGCGTCAACGACATGTCGGCTTTGTAACGCATCTCGGTTTTCCGCGGCTTTTGAGGTTGATTCCATGTCCAGCGATTCAAGCGCTTCGGCGGCAACGCCCCTCAGCCATTTCGACGCCAGCGGCGCGGCGCACATGGTGGATGTTTCAGGCAAGCTTGAAACGCACCGCATCGCCCGCGCCACCGGTTGCATCCACATGCAGCCCGCCACGCTGGCGCTGGTGCGCAGCGGCACAGCCGGCAAGGGTGATGTGATCGGCGTGGCCCGCGTTGCGGCCATTCAGGCGGCCAAGCGAACGGCAGAGTTGATTCCACTGTGCCACCCGTTGCCGCTGACCCGGGTGACGGTTGAATTCGATGTGGACGACGCGGCCAGCCGCGTGCACTGCACCGTTCAAGTTGAAACGCACGGCCGCACCGGCGTTGAAATGGAAGCGCTGACGGCGGTGCAGATCGGCCTGCTGACGGTATATGACATGTGCAAGGCTGCCGACCGGGGCATGGTGATGGACGGCATCCGCGTGCTGGAAAAGCACGGCGGGCAGTCGGGCGCCTGGCACGCGGCCGTGGTTACCTGAAATCGCGGTAGTCGAACGTGCGTTTGGGCGGCGTGCACTGGTAGGGCAGCGGCTCGCCGGGCGCGGGGGCCGCATCGGCGTCATCACACGGCTCGAAATAATCGAGCGATTCATCGTTGTGAAATTCACGCAGGCGCTGCGCCAGGTGGCGGGCGCGCTCGGTGTCACCCGCGGCGTTCAGCGCGTCGGCCCAGGCCATCATCAAGCGTGTGTCGAGCAGGTAATGGATGGCGCCTTCAAAATTGCGCAGAGCGCCGGGGGCAGATGCCACGGCACTGCTGCTGGTGGCCGCGGCGTAATCCGCATGGTGCGAGAAGAACCAACTGCGCTGGCCGTCGGCAATGCGCTCGGCCAGCGGCGCCGGCTCGGCACCCGGCTGAAAAATCACCACCACGCGGGAATAGTCGAGCACCGACAGCGCACTGCCGCCCATCAGCAGCAAGGCGGCCAGCACCAGCGGGCGTGCCGTGCGGCGCGCCGGTGACGCGTGTGTTGTTGTTGTTGCCGCTTCAGGTGGCGATGTCGCCAGCTGTGCAGCCGCCGCCTTGCGCCCGTTGTCGCTGCCCAGGCACAGGCCAAAAGCAAATGCCGCCGGCAACAGGAAGTAGGCGTACCACAGCGGGTATTCGAGCTGGCTGTGCAGCGCGATCATCAACACCATCATGAAGGCGGCGCGCAACATCACCGCCTGCTGCGCGTCAACGGCGTCACGCCCCGCCGCATAGGCGCGCCACAGTGCAAAGCACAGCAGCGCCAGCACCAGCGCTGCCAGCGGCAGGCCCAACTCGACAGCCAACTGCAGCGGCAGGTTGTGCGTGTGGTCGAAAAAAGCCACAGGGCGGCCCGGGAACGGCGTCAAAGACCACGCAAAGTTGAACTCGCCCCAGCCGACGCCTGCCCACGGGTGCTGGGCGATCAGGCTCAAGGTGTTGGCCCAGATGCCGAAGCGCGAGGCGGAAATGTCGCCTTCCACGCTGAAGCGGTGCTCGTCGACCAACGCCGCGTGGCCCTGATGCGCCCACGCCGTCAAACCCCACCAGCACAACGCATACAACACCGGCGCCAGCAACAGCGCGGCCCGCGCATGGCGTGACAAGCGCTTGTCGAAAGCGCCCCACAGCGCCAGGATGACCACGCCCACCGTGCCGGTGCGCGACCCGCTCAGCACCAGTGAAAAAATGAACAGCGCCGCCAGCACCCACGCAAAGCCGCGCCGCAGCCGCCCGGCTTCTGCCAGCCACAGCACGGCGATGAAGGACCACAGCAGCAAGCTGCTCAAGTGGTTTGGCTGCCGCAAATTGCCCGAGGCGCGGCCAACGAGCGCCGTGGCGGCTATCCACGTCCCGTCGGCCCAAACAGGTTTGAATACCTGCACCAACGCAACGGCGGAACTCAAGACCCCAGCCACCACCAGCGCCACGGCAAATGCATGAAACGCCTGCCCCGCCCGCCCCTGCTGTGCCGTGGCCGCTGCCACAGCGACCGTCAACACGGCCGCTAACAACACCCCAGCCGACGAAGCTGCCAACCCTAACGGTGATGCGGCCCACACCACCGCCCCCAAAGCCGACACCGCCATCA
>JANXMO010000695.1 GCA_025354615.1 Burkholderiales bacterium
AGTTCTTCGACATCGAACTGGCCGCCGACATCAAGCCGCAGCAGGACGCGACGCTCGTGATCCGGAGCGGCGACGGCCACGAGCGCCGGGTGCCGCTGACGCTGCGCATCGATACCGCGATCGAGGTCGACTACTACAAGCACGGCGGCATCTTGCCATTCGTGTTGCGGCAGTTGTTGGCGGCTTGAGGCGGCAGTGGCTGTCTCCAACCAGCGGGCTGATAGGCAATGGCGGCACAAGCCGCCGCCAGAGGCATCTCGCTGGACGGTGGCGACCATGGTTTTGGTGCGCGGTCGATGCCTTTTTTCCAAAACACCGCATCTCACAAAAATAGAAAAACCGCCCCACTAAAATCAGCCTTTTCCAGTGGTTGCGCCCATGTCCGACTTGCCAGATTTTGTTCAAGCACTCGGCCATGGCATTTATTGCATCGATACAGGCTTTCAGCGCCCGCTTTTCGACGCCAGCTACCTGATCGCCGAAGGCAGCCGCGCGGCATTCGTCGACACGGGCACCAATCATTCCGTGCCGCGGCTGCTGGCGGCGCTGGCAGCCACTGGGCTGGCGCCTGAAGCGGTCGACTTTGTCATTCCCACCCACGTTCACCTCGACCACGCCGGCGGCGCGGGGCTGTTGATGCAACAACTGCCGGCGGCCCAGCTCGTGGTGCACCCGCTGGGCGCGCGGCATTTGATCAACCCCTGGAAGCTGGTGGCCGGCGCGCGCGCCGTGTATGGCGATGCAGAGTTTGAACGGGCCTATGGCACGGTGGTGCCGGTGCCGGCCGAGCGCGTGCTGGAAAGCTTTGACGGCATGGAATTGCTGTTGGCGCAGCGGCCGTTGCGACTGCTGGACACGCCGGGCCATGCCCGCCACCACCACTGCTTATGGGACGAATGCAGCCGCAGCTTTTTTACCGGCGACACCTTCGGCCTGTCGTACCGCGAGTTCGACACCGCGCAAGGCGCCTGGGTGCTGCCGACCACCACGCCGGTGCAGTTCGACCCGGTGGCGTTGCGAAGCTCGATTGAACGACTGTTGAGCTTTTCGCCCGACGCCATGCAATTGACGCACTTTGGCCGCGTGACGAACGTGGCGGCGTTGGGCGTGAGCTTGCTTGCGCAGTTGGATGAACTCGTGGCCGCGAGTCTCAGCTTGCGCGATCAACCAGATCGGCATGCCCGGCTGGTGCAGGCCTTGCGTGCAATGTACCTGGCCCGCGTGGCAGCGCATGGTTGCCGGCTGGCGGCCGAGAAGGCTATAGCCTTGCTGTGCGCCGACATCGAATTGAATGCCCAAGGCATAGCGGTCTGGCTGGACAAGACGGACGGCGTGAAAACAAAGACTGAAGCCGCACCGGGCTGAAATGATGTTCGTCAGGTGCTGATTGCGCCAGCCGCGCAACAGGTTGCGCTGGCTGGCCAAGTCATTTTTTGTCGCCGCGGCCCGTGTTGGTTCAGTTGTCGCTGCGCGCCATCGCCTTCTGGTGGCGCTCGACGAATTCCTTGTAAGTGTCAATGCCGCGCAGCTGCAGAATCGTGTTGCGCACGGCAGCTTCGACCAGCACGGCCAGGTTGCGGCCGGCGTCGACCGCGATGACGGCCTTGCGCACCGGTACTTCGAGAATGTTTTCGTACAGTGGCTCGTAGGGCAGGCGTTCGAACTCGCGTTCCATCGTGTCCTTGCGCACTAGGTGGACGATCAATTTCAGCCGCATTTTGCGCCGCACCGCGGTTTCGCCGAAGATCGATTTGATGTCGAGCAAGCCGATGCCGCGCACTTCCAGCAAGTTGATCAGCAGCTCGGGGCAGCGGCCTTCAAGCGCGGTTTGCGACATCCGGTAGAGGTCGACCGCGTCGTCGGCCACCAGCCCGTGGCCGCGGGAAATCAGCTCCAGGCCCAGCTCGCTCTTGCCCAGGCCCGACTCGCCGGTCAACAACACGCCCAGTCCGAGGATGTCCATGAAAACGCCGTGGCGCGTGGTGCGCTCGGCCAGCAGCTGGCTCAGGTAGCCGCGCACCATGTCGATCACCTGGCCGGCCGATTCGACGGTGACGAACAGCGGAATTTCCGCGCGGTCGCACATCGCCACCAGCCGGTCGGGCGGGGTCTGGTTGTCGGCCACGATGACCACCGGCGGCTCCAGCGTGACGATGCGCTGGATGCGTCGCTCCTGGTCGTCAGGTGCCGACTCCTGTAGATATGCCACTTCACGCCGGCCGACGATCTGCACGCGGTAGGGATGGATGTAGTTCAGATAGCCGACCAGGTCGGCGGCCGACTGGGCACTGCGCACGGCCGCATCGTCAAAGCGGCGCTCGGGGTGGGCGTGGCCGGCAATCCATTCCCAGCGCAGCGCCGGGCGGTGCTCTTCGAACAGCGCTTCGGCGCTGATGACGGTGGGCTTCAAGCGACGGACTTCAAAGGTTCCCAGTCCGCAATGAGCCGGTGCAGGCGGGCCGGGTCGGCCTCGGTCTTCAAGTGATCACGCAGCTCGCGGTCACTCAACAGTTCGGCAATTTCAGACAGAATTTCGAGGTGACGTTGGGTCGCTGCCTCGGGCACGAGTAGAAAGATCATCAGCGAGACCGGCTCGTCGTCGGGCGCGTCGAACGGCACCGGCTGCTGCACGCGCAGCACCGCGGCCAGCGGGTTCTTCAATCCCTTGATGCGGCCGTGGGGAATGGCCACGCCGTGACCCAGGCCGGTGGAGCCCAGGCGTTCGCGGGCAAACAGGTTGTCGGTCACGGCCGCGCGGGCAATGGCGTGGTGGTTCTCGAACAACATGCCAGCGTGTTCAAAAACACGTTTTTTGCTGGTGGTTTCCACATCAACCAGCACGTTGCTGACGGGGAGAATGGCGGCAAGACGGTTCATCTGAAATTCCTGAACGTCAATCGGGGCCGGCAGGCAGCAAAGGCCGCGTGCGGTGGTGGCCGAAAATAAAAATCATACAAACCAGCGCAAGTCAATCGTCAATTTTGACAGCTGACAGCGCCCATTGTGCACACCTGGCTTCGCCACAGCAACGCGGCCTTCCCCCCCGGCTGCGGGACGGTGACGAGTGGAATCTGCGGTAGAAGACAACTTCATCACGGCCGGCACCGGTGTTGTTTGCAATGTGGGCATGCCGGCTTGCAATGGCTGTTGCGGCTGTGCGCCAATACAGCCATGGCTGCAGCGTCAATCGACACCGAACAAAAGCCCGGCAGCAAACGCCGCCGCCGTGATGACGGCCATACCGGTGAACCACGCCGGTGGTGGCCATTGCCAACGCCGCGTATGAGAGCTGAGAAAGGCCGCC
>JANXMO010000696.1 GCA_025354615.1 Burkholderiales bacterium
TGGACAGAAACACTTACCAACCTCTTGCACCAACAACTGACACGACGACTTTTTGAATGGATGAACGGATGAAGGAAACACGTGCGCAATCTGAACCACGACATCAAGAACCTCTGCCGTCGCAACCGCGACGGCTCCTTCGCGACCCAGCATGACCGGGAAGGCATCCTCACCTTGGTGGCCAACCAGCTCCATGAAGGCGGCTTCAAGCAACTGCGCGCCGGCGGCATTCGCTCCAAGCACATCGAGCACCTGGTTCAGCGCTGGCATGACGACGGCATCAGTGCGGGCACGTTCAAAAACCGCATGAGCGCCTTGCGTTGGCTCGCCGAGAAGATCGACAAACAAAACATCGTGGCCAGGGAAAACGCAGCCTATGGCATTGCGGACCGCAAGCATGTGACCAACGTATCCAAGGCCAGTGCGCTGGACGAAACGCAGTTGGCCAGGGTGTCAGACCGCTACACCGCCTTGTCACTGCGCCTGCAGGCGGCGTTCGGGCTGCGCCGGGAGGAAAGCATCAAGCTGCGCCCGGCCTTAGCCGACCGTGGCCACGTGCTGCACCTCAACGCCAGTTGGACCAAGGGCGGCAAGGAGCGAGACGTGCCGATACTCACCGAGACGCAGCGGCACTTGTTGGATGAGGTGAAACAGTTGGCCGGAGCTGGCAGCCTCATCCCAGCGGAGATGTCCTACCGGGATCAGTTGAACCGCTTCAAGTCGCAAACGGCACAGGCCGGAATTGACCGGGTGCATGGGCTGCGCCATGCCTATGCGCAGGCGCGATATGAGCAGCTCACAGGCTGGAAATCTCCGGCCATGGGTGGCCCCAGCAACAAGCAAATCACGCCTGAACAAAAGGCCGTGGACCGTGAAGCCAGGCTGGTTATCTCACGCGAGCTGGGACATGAGCGCGAACAGATTACGGCTGTCTATTTGGGTCGATGAAGATCTAGGAGTGAAGCGGGTGAATCGAGCTGGCACGTTGTGCCACACAAGCGGCGTGAACGCCTATCCTGCCCTATCTCTCCCCTCCCTTTCTATCCCCTCTCTATACCAGCACAAGTTCAGTACATTCTCATGACAAATTCAGCACATTTCGGTACACCTTCAATGCAAACTGAGTACAAAAGTGGGACACATTCGGTACACATCTGATGCCCTAAAAGCCAATGACCTGAGCAAACCGAAAAAAGCTTGAGTGAGAAAGTCTGTATGGGGCAGCAAGAAATTGAGGGTCAGTTGCAATGTGTGCGCCCTTCGGCCTTGCTGATCTGCCGTACCGCCACGGCAGAAACTGAACGCATTCCAAACGTAGTTCGCTTTGCATCCGAAACGCATACGAGAGACCACATTTAGAGAGGGACAGGGTAGGATTTGTACTCCCGCCACCAGTGGCTTCCGTCCAACCGGGTCGCTCCAGTCGTTGAAACTCCCTATGCGGCCCCTATCACCCAGCTCAGGGCTACGCCCCGAGACCCCAAGACGGCAGATATTAATCCGCCTGGCTGGCGGCTTCAACATGTCCAGTTGAAAAAGCTACTAAGCGCGGCCATGAGCATCGCCTCGCACCAAACAACGGCCCGCTGGCGGGGCAGTTGAAAAACCGCTGGAAGACACCAATAGGCACCCCGAAGGGGGTGCAAAGTTAAATGCCGCTTTACGGCTACTCCCCACCTCGTGCGAAGACTGAAGTAACTCGCCCGCCGTGGTCAGTCCCCTTCGGGGGTACGGCAGTTGCCCACCGCTCGACAAGCTTGGGGTCGACCTGGTCAGACAGCGAAGTCTTCGATCTTTTTACCGGCGTTCACAGCTGCTTGGAGCCAACGGGGTTTGAGCCCGCGACCGCTCCACGTCGAGCCCGTCTCTTTATCGCGGTATTTCGCAGCAACCTTGCCGCTCTTTTCGTCGCGAGACGCTTTGACTTTGCTCAAACCCAAATCGGACACTGACAAACCGTGGTGCTCCATCAAATTCTTGACCTCGGCAATGGCAGCAGATTTTTCTTCACGACGGGTGGCGTCAATTTGCTTGGTAAGCGCGGCTTGTTGCTCAAGAAGTTGTTGCAGTGTGGTCATGAATTCATTTCCTTTTTCAGATAGATAAATATATTCTACCTTTTTATCAATGAAGGGTTCCATGGACAATAAACCCAAACTACAGGTCATCCCGGGTAGCCGCGCTGGGCGCGAAGTCGAAGCGTTGCGTGCTATTCCAACAGATTTTCAGAAATTCTCAGACATTTCTCGCAGTCCCGCGCCGGCTGCGAACGGCCCATTGAAGTTGGCCGCCGCGCCCACACTAAACAAACTCAGCGAGGAAACAAACCTTAATAGGCCCCCCATAGGGGGGCAAAACTAAGGGCCGCTGCGCGGCTACCCCCGGCCTGTGGATTTGTGGACGATGGCCTACGGCCACCGGCAGGCTCGCTGCGCTCGGCCCTGGGCAAGTCGGATGGACAAGCCGTGGACGGCTGCGCCGCCCCCAACTTGCCCACGCGACTTGCCCAGCGCTTCCCTGCCTTCGACCACAACCCCACAGGCCCCCAATACCCATCGACCACGTTGCCCCTTCCCTCAAGACAAAATGGGTGCCTGGAGGGCCGTACAGGCCCTCCAAGGGGTTTTTGCCCCGGGGGTCTGGGGGCAGCATGCCCCGCAGCCGTGGAGCGCCCCTAGGGCGCGGGAGGGACTCCGGGGGAACGCGGCGTAAGCCGCCCTTTAATTCAGCCCCCTTGGGGGGCCTTTTGAGTTGGCACCGCAGGGCACCGATTTTTTCAAAAATCACCGCCCTGTAATGAACACTAAGAGCTTCTCCGAGCCGAAATGCCGGAAAGCTAGTATCCATGCGGGTTTGCAGGATTTCACGGTGTGATCCATAGATCACACAACAGTGAGGCACAAGTCACTGAGGTGTCCCCTTTGAATCACAACCGTTGAACCATAAGGTTCACTTTGAGTCACACCGTTGTCTCTTTTGAGTTTTAGCAACAAGCCCAAAAGTCACTCGGTACCTGACATATGCTATGCTTTTTAGATCACATCTGTTGATCTGGAGCGCACATGGTTAATGCAGTTGTTCCGACCGGTGAGAAGCCAGCCACTTATGGTTGGCTTCAATTTGAAAAAAAAGGCATCGCAGAACTTCAGAAACTGGCCATGAAGTCCCCGGCTGCCATG
>JANXMO010000406.1 GCA_025354615.1 Burkholderiales bacterium
CGTTCAGCGCGCGGATCGCATCGGCGGTCTGCCGCTTGGCGCGGCCCTCCAACCACTTGCCGAGCAGCACCAGCGTGATGACCGCGGCGGATGCCTCGAAGTACAGGTGCGGCATGCCGTGCGCGGCATGCCGCCACAGCAGGTAGACCGACAGGCCATAGGCGGCCGAGGTGCCGAGCGCCACCAGCAGGTCCATGTTGCCGGCCCTGGCACGAACCGCCTTGTAGCCCGCCAAGTAGAAGCGCCAGCCCAGCCAGAACTGCACCGGCGTGGCCAGCGCCCATTGCAACCAGCTGGCGAGCATGACCTCGACACCGAAGGGCTGGAGCACCATGGGGGCGACCAGAGGAAGAGTCAGCGCGGCGCTGACCAACACTGGCCACCACTCAGGCAACCAACGCACGGGCGTCACAGCCACGTCCTTGAGCTCCTTGACGGCATAGCCGGCCTTCTCAATGGTCGCCTTGAGCGCGGACACCGGCACGTCTGGCTTGGTCTCGATCGACGCTTTTTCAGTGGCGAGGTTGACCGAAACGCCTGTCACGCCGGGCACCTTGAGGAGCGCCTTCTCGACGCGCCCCACGCACGAGGCGCAGGTCATGCCGGAGATCTGAAATTGAATGTTCGTTTGAGCGCGGACGGTGGTAGCGGTTTTCATGGTGTGTTGATGCTGACTGGGTAAGCCGGCATCGTCGGGCTTCCCACTGTAGGAACGTCAAGCAGCAGTTTCGCAATCGCACACTAGGAGGAGGGAGATCACGAAAAGGCCTTGACCTTGCCACAGTGGGAAGCTCGACAGTTCGTTTGTCGATTCATTTTTCCAAGGGGTAACACCATGATTGCATTCGAAGTCAACGACATGACCTGTGGCCATTGCGTGAGCACCATCACCAAGGCGGTGCGGGTCATCGACAAGGGAGCGATCCTCAACATCGACTTGTCGAAGCACCGCGTAACCATTGACCCGACGGAGGCTGACGCCCAAGAGCTGAGTGACGCTATCCGGGAGGCAGGGTACACACCGACCCCGGTACCGGCAAGCACAGCGCCTGCGGCGGCAACCAAAGCGCGCGGTGGTTGCTGTTGCGGTTGACGGCAGGCGCTCATCGACCGTCACGTCGACGGTCGGTTTACTTCACCGCTCGAGACCCGCGTTGCACGTGCGATCGGGCCCTTGATGTGGATCAAGGCTTGAACCTGGTGCGCTCGTAGTATCGATTCAGGCGATCCGAATCACATGCCATCCACATGGCGAGCACGGCGGTTGAAACAGGACACCCTGAGAACAAAAATCCCCGACTCAGGCGCAGTGGACTCGACATCGGGTGAGGTCGAGCAGCAAGCCGGGACGCCTGGAACGGTGGTCGTCACGTGAACGATCCGATGCGCAGCGCAACGGTGACGCCGCGGCCGGCGCACGCAGCTGGCCAGGGCCGCCACAGTTCAAGGTGGATGCTCACAGCTTGCGGCATTTGGCTCGTGGGGCTGGGTGTGTATTTCATCTTCCTCCGGCCGCCCCTGTTGCCGGAAGACCCCCGCTTCATGGGCACCAGCCTGGAACAGATTCGCATTGCCGTGCCCGGTCTCGAGGCCTGGTTGAAGAAGGTGTTCACCGTCATGGGCGGGTTCATGGCTGGAGCCGGAGTTCTTACGGTGTTGGTTGCGTCCGTGGCCGTCCCGCTGCGAGCCAAGGGGACGCCTTGGACACTTGCCGTTGCAGGCGCGCTGACCGTGATGCTGATGAGCGCCACCACCTTCGCCCTGCATTCGGATTTCAAGTGGCTCTCGTTGCTACCGGCGCTGGTTTGGCTCGCAGCCGTCGTCTTCTATCTCGCGGATTGACGAGCCCCATCACGACCTGCGTCGTAGGAGAAGCCTATGCAGTCTGACCCGAACGTTTTGGCTATAACGCATGCCCATGGACACCATGGGCATGACCACTACGCCGCCCACGGGGGTGTTGTACCTGGCGGTGCTGCATCCAAGCCATTCGGCAGGCCAAACGGCGGTGCCGGCGTGGAGTACACCTGTCCGATGCACCCGCAAGTCCGTCAGATGGGACCGGGCAGTTGCCCCATCTGCGGAATGGGCCTGGAGCCGGTGCTCGCCACCGACCAAGTGGGCGACAGCCCCGAGCTGCGGGACATGATGCGTCGCTTGTGGGTCGGTTTTGCGTTAAGGCAACGCTGAATAACCCGACGAATTCAGCCGAGCCTGGAAAGACGAGCCGCATAAAGCGGGTTTGATGATCGAATCTGGCGCAATTCGAGGCGCACTCAGTTCAATTCTGTCGCCACGACCCTTGGCGGGCGCGTTGCAG
>JANXMO010000033.1 GCA_025354615.1 Burkholderiales bacterium
ATGACCAGCACGACCAACAGTTCGACCAGCGTGTAGCCGCGGGTGCGCAAGGTGGCTTGCATGGGTTTTATCCTCTTGAGCCGGCACATTCGAACTGGAAAAAATGCCTGACGGTATAAGCTCCCTCTCCCTCTGGGAAAGGGCCGGGGTGAGGGCAGCCCTGCTGCCATGGCATTCACTATTTGTGCCATGCGCCACCCCTCACCCTGCCCCTCTTCCCCGGGCGGGAGAGGGAGTCGCGGTTTCAAGTTCATTGATGCCGGCTCAATAATTCAGCGGATCTCGACCGTCCACGGCGCGGTCGGCGTCACGGCGGAGGACGCGGTGTCGGCGCCAATCGGCTGTGCACTGTCGAGCTGCACCGTGGCCGGCCCGGCAGCCAGCGCCTTGAAGTTGAACTTCAGCAACACGCCCTGCCCTGGCGGCGCAGCCGTGTCACTGCGCAGCACGCCGGCGCGCACGTGGCCAGCCACATCGTCGACGCTCTTGGAAAAACTCGTCACGCCGCCAGCGCGCCGGAAGTAGTCGCCCTCGGTGGCGTCGATGAACTGCAGCCGCTGGCGGTCGTAGGCCACGTCCAACGGCATGCCGCGCAGCAGCTGGGCGCTGGTCAAGGCCAGGCTGAGCTCGATCGCCTCGCCGACTTGGGCTTGCGCCGGCCCGCGCCACTGCAACTGAACGCTTGCAGGCGCGGCTGCCGGGGCCAGCGCCGGCTCGTTGAAGCCGAGCGCGGGCGCGGCGCTCATGTCACGCGCCGCCTGAGCCGCAGGCGGTGCGGCAGCGGCGCCTTCTGCCGGCCCGTTGGCTGCCGCCACCAACGCTGCCGGCAAGCGCAGTCGTGGCAGCGCGTCGGTGCCGACCCACAGCTCGGTTTCGCTGGCGTCAGGGCGGCGGATGTTGCGCAGGATGCGCGGGGTAATGGCCAGCATCAGCTCGGTGCGCTGCCCGCTGTCTTGCTGGTTGGAAAACAGCCGGCCCAGCACCGGCAAGTCGCCGATGCCGGCTTCAACGACATCGCCGACCTTCACC
>JANXMO010000034.1 GCA_025354615.1 Burkholderiales bacterium
CAGCATTACCGTGAAGCACAGCTCACCCAGCGCCACCGACTCGCCACGGTGCGGCACGCGGCCCAGCTGCTGCGCCACCAGGCCGCCGATGGAGTCGACCTCGTCGTGCGGCAAATGAGTGCTGAACGCCAGGTTCACGGCGGTGATGTCGGCGTCGCCAGCCACGCGGTGGCTGCCATCGGCCAGCGTGTAGACGCTGGATTCGCCGTCTTTGTCGTCGAACTCGTCTTCGATTTCGCCGACGATTTCTTCCAGCACGTCCTCGATCGTCACCAGGCCCGACATACTGCCGAATTCATCGATCGCGATCGCCAGGTGGTTGCGGTTGGCGCGGAAGTCACGCAGCAGCTCGTTCAGCCCCTTGGACTCCGGCACGAACACCGCCGGGCGCAGCAGCGTGCGCAGGTTCAGTCCGGGCGAGCGCTGGACTTTCAGCAAGTCCTTGGCCATCAGGATGCCGATGATGTTGTCGCGCCGCGTTTCATAGACCGGAAAGCGCGAATGGCCGGCACGGATCACCAGGTGCAGCAGTTCCTCGTAGTCGGCGTCGATGTCGAGCAAGTCCATGTGCGGCGCGGCCACCATCACGTCGGCGGTGGTCAAGTCGGCCATGCGCAGCACGCCTTCAAGCATCATGCGCGACTCGGGGGGAATCAGTTCGCGGTCTTCGGCATCGGCCAGCGCGGCAATCAGCTCATCGCGTGAATCGGGCCCGGGCGACAGGAATTCAATCAGCTTTTGAAACAGATTGCGGCGGTCAGCCGGCTGAGCGGGGCGCATGGCGCTGCGCGTGCGCGAAATGTCGCTGGAAGAACTGGGCTGGGAGTCGGACATCGCGCCGGCGCGAGGGATGCGGAAGTGGGAATGCAACAGAGCTTACCCGAAGCTGATTTGACAAGTGTGCTAGCTTGCAGGGTTGTGCATTGCACACGCGGCCCGTCAGCACGGCCGCGTGTGCAAGCCCGTGAACTGAACAGGACGACCGCTCTATGGCACTGATACCCGCCACCATCCTCACCGGCTTTCTTGGCGCCGGCAAAACCACCTTGCTCAAACGTGTGCTCAGCGAAGCTCATGGGCAAAAAATCGCGGTGATCGAGAACGAGTTCGGTGACGAGAACATCGACAACGAAATCCTGGTCCAGGACGCCAAAGAGCAGATCATCCAGCTCAACAACGGCTGTGTGTGTTGCTCGATCCGCGAGGACCTGCGCACCACGCTGTCCGACTTGGCCGAGAAAAAACGCAAGGGCGAGCTCGATTTCGACCGCGTCGTGATCGAAACCACCGGCCTGGCCGACCCCGGCCCGGTGGCCCAGACATTTTTCATGGACGATGAGATTGCCGAGTGCTATTTGCTCGATTCCATCTTGACCCTCGTTGACGCCAAGCATGGTGCCCAGCAGCTCGATGACCGTCAGGAAGCGCGGCTGCAGGTCGGCTTTGCCGATCAAATCTTCATCAGCAAAACCGATTTGAGCGATGCCGCCGCGGTCGACGCGCTGTCGCACCGGCTGAAACACATGAACCCGCGCGCGCCGCAGCACCGGGTGCATTTTGGTGAAGTGCCGATCGCCGACGTGTTCGATCTGCACGGCTTCAACCTCAACGCCAAGCTCGAAATCGACCCCGACTTTCTGAAATCCGGTGGCGGCCACGACGCCCATGCGCACCATGACCATGACCACGTGCACGATGAGCACTGCGACCACCCGCACCACCATGCGCATGACGACGACGTGAAGTCCTTCGTGTTCAGGAGCGATCGCGCTTTCAACCCGGCGCGGCTGGAAGACTTCCTGGGTTCCATCGTTCAAGTCTACGGCCCGAAGATGTTGCGTTACAAAGGTGTTCTCAGTATGAAAGGCACCGACCGCAAAGTCATCTTTCAGGGTGTTCACCAATTGATGGGGAGCGATTTGGGGCCGCAATGGGCTCCAGGAGAGAAAAAAGGCAGCAAGATGGTTTTTATTGGCATCGACTTGCCGCGCGACGTGTTTTTGCAAGGGCTAGAGCAATGCCTGGCATGACGCCACACCGCTGTGCTGCCTTGCGAGAGCTTGTCCGGCGTCGCCTAGAATCCGCCCCGTCCGAAGGCGCGCCTGCCGGTTTGCTGCCTTTTCAAGTGCCCAAGACTGGCTGTGTGAGGAGACCTTTGTGAGCAAAATTCCGGCAAAGAAAGCGCCTGTTGCAGTGCCTGCCGCAGACCCATCGCCCGCGGCCACCAAGCCAGCAGCGCACAACACCACCGTGAAGGTCGCCTCTGTGAAGCCATCATCCCAGACCGCTGCGGCGGCCGCGCCAGCCGGCGGCGCCGAGCCGGCTGCCAAAGCGACGGCGGCGCTGCCAGACGCCGTGGCAACCGCTGACAAGGTCAAGACGCCGGCGCGTGCGAAGAGCAGTGCTGCGTCGCGCGCCGCGTCGCGTTATGCCACGCCGATGCCGACGGCGCCACTGCCGCCGCCCACATCGCGTTTTGCCGACCGCTTTGCACC
>JANXMO010000098.1 GCA_025354615.1 Burkholderiales bacterium
GTGACAGCGCTACGCACCTGAACGGGCCATGCTGCGGCGCGCTGGCGGCGTTGTTCCTCCTTGCGGGCAAGAGCCCGCCGGGCCGCCCCAAGGGCGAATACCGGAGTGCGGAGCACGGAGGAACACCAGTGACCCCGCCGCGTCGTCACGCCTTGCCAGCACACCGCATCACGGCCCGCTCAGCTGCGTTCAACTGCCGTTTCTAGGTTGAACGCAGGGCGTTGGCGCGCACGGATCAGCTGAGCGGCCAAGGGAAACTTCGCATTTCCACACGCTTCGTCGTGTGGCTGTGCACCTGACGCTCGGTATTGGTGAACCATCGATGGCACAAGCAGAAAGCGCAAACCATCGCGCGACTGTTCCAACGCATGCAACCCAGGCCCTTGACCGATGAGTCGCCATCCTGTTTCCATTTCTTCCCTCAGCCGTCCCGATGCCGACGCCTTCGTTGACTTTGAGGATCCTAAAGTGCTGGCCGAGCGGACCGCACCACCGGTGCCGGCGTCGGCTGTTGCCGCGGGCCTGGAGCCGCGTAGTTCAGTGCGTCGTTCGTCGGCTGCTGCGCCGCCGCGCAATGCGTTGTTACCCGTGCCCGCAGCCGTCGCGGCTGGCGCTGTCGCCACATTGGCCATGATGGAGGAAGAGGCTGCCAACAATGCCGTTGCGCCAACACCGTCTCTGCATACGGCTGCCGACCTGCCCCTGCACCTTGCTGCGCCTGATCATGGAGTCAAAACCACGCCCCGGCGCCGGTCGACCTTGCCGCCGTTGGCCAAACGAAGTGGTGCAGAGCCACTGCGCCAGCGCAGCGGCTTGACGGCGCAGTCGCCCCACCCAGGCGACGTGGCGCCGGACGCGCAACCCGTGTTGAAAACCAAATCAGACGAGACCGGCACCGTGTTGATGCCTGCCGAGCCGTCTCAGGTGCACGATGCAGGCGCTTACATGCCGGTGGAAATCACGCCGCACAAACCAGTGCAGCCAGCGGCTTTGTATTCAAGTCGGCACGCACGCGAAGCACGTGGCGCTGACGACCGGGCGCGTAACGTCGAACGGCAGTCACGACACGAGCCGCCTTCTTTGCCCCGCTGACACGCCGCAACACCAACGCAAGACGCAGCACCGGGCAAGGCGTTGATCGGCATGGCGCCTCAGCGGCGCCGGCCGTCGCCTGCACGCGCCGTCCATAAGCCTGCTCGGGCCGAGCCCGTGACCGCCCCGATTCACCGCTCTCCGGACATCAGACGCATTGAACCGCGAGGCCGGGTCAACAGCGCTGTGCCGTCACCCAATTGACAGCGCCACTGCGGCTCTTTTCGCCTGTGTGGTCATGGCTTCGCATGCGCAGGCACGGCAGTGCGCCTGGCAGCGGACCATGCAACTGTGACAAGTTCATCACACAACAGCCGGTTCAACGGCGACCGGCCCTCAAGACTGTCTTGAAGAAGGTCGATAACAGTAGGAGACCCCAAATGTTCAGCCTGTCCTTGCCATCCCCCGACCAGAGACCAGCCATGGGCGGTTTTGACAACGATTCTTTTGCCCGGGCGCACAGCCATGACCGCAGCGGGGAGCGCAACCGCGCCGAGCCGGTGTTCGGGTCGGCGCGTGACGAGGCCAAGCGCTTGCTGCGAGCGCCCCCCAGCCCGCGCGACACGATGTTGATGGCACTGGCGAAATCATGGCTCAACGCGCTGCCGCCGGCTTACCAACCTCACACGCTGTGCGTGCAATACCCGCGCGTGGCCAACCGGTTGGCGCTGTGCTGGAACGACAAGATGCTGACCGAGGCGGTGTTCGACGACCTGCTGCTGGACCGCCGTGGCGGCCGCCAAGGCTTTCCAGGCCCGGTTCATACCGAACTCGTCAAGCTGCGCCTGCTGTTGCGCAACGTCTTGCCCACCGCCTACCGCGGCGCGCCCAACGGCACCGCGCCAGCCACGCCACGGCCGCGGATCATTTGATGTTGCTGCTGCTCAAGCCCGCCCGGCCAATGGCCGACAACCGCTGATCGCGGCCGTGCATCAGCCGCCCTTTGTTCTGGAGGTTTTTGCATGGCCCGCCTCAACGCCCCTGCGTTCAACCCATTGCCCGCTGCCGTCACCGGTTCGTCAATCGACAGTGACGACGACCATGACGGCGGCCTGATACGCCGCCGTCTGGGGCGCCGGGAAGCCGCTGCCCGGCACCCGCTGCGCTCGCCGCCCGGCCCGCGCGACTTGAGCCTGTCGGACCTGACGCACACCTGGTGGCGCAAGCTGCCGCCGGCGCTGCAGCCGCATGAGCTGTGCATCCTCTACCCCCACATCGCCAACCGTATCGCGCTGTGCTGGAACGATCTTGCCTTGTCGACCATGTTGTTCGCCAGCTTGCTGGTCGACCAGCGCGGCGGCCGCCAGGGCTTTCCAGCCGCGGTGCAAGCCGAGTTGCTGATGCTGCATGCCACGCTACGCCAGCGCGCCGAGGCGGCCGAGCTGCACGCCGCGGCCAACGAAATCGCGGCGGCCGACGCGGCAGTTGCTACTGAAAGCGCGACAGCATCCGCTCCAGCGCCAGTGTGAACGGCTGCTCCAGCATCGGCAGCGTCAGCAGCACGCCGATCAGGCCCACGCCCAGCGTCACCGGGAAACCGATCGCGAACACGTTCATCTGCTGCGCCACGCGTGAAATCACGCCCAGCACCAGGTTGGCGAACAGCAGCATGGCAATCAGCGGCAAAGCGATCCACAGGCCAAGGCTGAAGATCTCCGCGCCCCAGGTCTGTGGCTGGGTGGCGCGCAAAAAAGCGAACGGCTCGGGCCCGACGGGAAAAGCGCGAAAGCTCTGCACCACCGCTGCCATCAACAGCAAATGGCCGTTGAAGACGATGAACAACCAGCTGGCCATGGTGCTGAAGAAACGGCTGATGGCGGTGGTTTGCCCGCCGGTGGCCGGGTCGAAGAAGCCGGCGTAGTTCAGCCCCATCTGCAAGCCGATCAACTCGCCAGCGAATTCGATCGCCGCGAACACGATGCGCACCGCGAACGCCAGCGACAGCCCGACCATCAACTGCTGCACCAGCAGCAGCAAGGCGGCCGGTGAGTCGAGCGCCACCACCGGCATGTCAGGCAGCGCCGGCTGCGCGCACAGCGCAATCAAAAAAGCCAGCGCCACCCGCACCCGCGCCGGCACGCCGCGCTGGCCGAATACCGGCATCGTGCCCAGCAGCGCCAGCACCCGCACGAACGGCCAGAACAACGGGCTCAGCCAGCCCCAGAGCTGGGCTTCGGAGAAGGTCAGCATGGGTGCCGTCTTCCTCTCCCTCGCCCCTCCGGGGAGAGGGCCGGGGTGAGGGGATGCGCGAAGGAAGTGGTTGCCGTGCGAGCCCTCACCCCAACCCTCTCCCAGAGGG
>JANXMO010000185.1 GCA_025354615.1 Burkholderiales bacterium
TTCTGGCGCAGCGGCTCGCCGTCCAGTGACAAACCATGGCGCAGCTGGGCCAGCTGCTGCGGCGGCAGCGGCTGACCACTCAACGTGGCGACGCGCACCAGGTATTCCTTTTCGACGTCGCCGTTCTCGCCGACCAGTTGCTTGGCGACACGGCCGTCTTGCGTCAAAACGAGCAAGCCGACCGAGTCGATGTCCAGCCGGCCCGCGGGCACCAGGCTGCGCAGGTGCTCGCGCAGAAAGCGCGTGCCCGAGCGGTCGTCGCGCCACTGGTTGGCTGGCGTCACCAACACGACTGCCGGCTCGTAGCCGTCTTCCGCCTGGCCGCTGACATAGCCCACCGGTTTGTTGATCAACACGGTCACGCGCTGCGCCTGCTGGAATTTCGCGCTGGCGTCGATGGTGATGCGTTGCGAAGGCAGCACGCGTGAACCCAGCGTGCTGATCACCTGGTCGTCGACCCGCACCCACCCTTTGGCGATCCACTCATCGGCTTCGCGCCGCGACGCCAGGCCCAGCTCGCTCATGCGTTTGGACAAGCGCAAGCTGCCCGGCGCCGCTTCGTCCTTCGGCTGCTCGCTTTGCCGCGCCCAGGCGGCGTCGCTGTCATGGCCATAGCCGTGCTCCGGCCGGGCGGCCCGGCGCTGTTGCCGGCCGGGCCGCAGCGGTGCGGCCGCCGGGGCGTGTTCGCGCTCAGGCAAGCGCTTGGGCGGGGCCGGTGGCGCTGCGGGCACTGGAGGTGCTTTCAAGGGTGAAGCCGGGTGGCCGGCCGACGCGGGTTGCAGTGGCTGGGCGGCCGATGGGTGGCGCGCCACGGGCGGCCGGCCGCCCCGCACCGGCGGGCGGCCGGAACGGTTCGCGGCGTGGCGTGCGGTTGCCGCGGGTATCAACTTGAGCGTGGCCATGGAACGGTTCTTTCAATACGGAGCAAATAAGAAGCAGGCGAAAAGGATGAAGCAAAAGGAAGTCAACCCACTGCGAAGCACAGCTGCCGTGGTCAACGGCCGCGCCAGAACATCGCATCCAGCTCGCGCAGCGTGATCTGGCGCCAGGTCGGCCGGCCGTGGTTGCACTGGTCGGACCGTTCTGTGCGTTCCATGTCGCGTAGCAAGGCGTTCATTTCGGGCAGTGTCAGGCTGCGGTGGGCGCGCACCGCGCCGTGGCAGGCCATGGCCGACAGCAACGCGTGCTGGGCGCGTTCGACCAGCTCGCTGGCGTCGAACTGCGCCAGCTCGGCCAGCATGCTGCGCACCAGCCCGACTGGGTCGGCACCAGTCAAGGCCGCCGGCTGCGAGCGCACCGCCAGCACGGCGGGCGACAACGCCGACACATCCAGCCCCAGCTGCGCGAGCGTCGCGACGTGCGCTTCAGCCGTGGCCATTTCGACTTCAGTGGCCAGGAAAGTGGCGGGAATGAGCAAAGGCTGGGCCTCGATGCGGGCAGCACCCAGCCCAGCTTTCAGGCGTTCGTAAACGACCCGCTCGTGGGCGGCGTGCATGTCGACAATCACCAGGCCGTGGGCGTTTTCGGCCAGCACGTAAATGCCGCCGATCTGACCCAAGGCGCGGCCGAGCGGCCAGGTTGTTTCGCCTGACTCGACCTCCGTCACAGGCCGAGCCGCTTCGACACGCCACGGCGCGCGCGGCTCTTCCACCTGCACCACGCTTGCAGCCGGCAGCGCCAGCGCCGCCTGTTGCTGCAGCGCGCCGTACCAGCCGCCTTTGCCTGAAGCCGTCGAAGGGGCCGACCAGCCGCCGCTGGCCACGACTGGCGGGAGTGGCGTTGAAGCCGCGCCCTTCGCACTGGCGTCTGCTGCCGCGCGGCTCGGCGCCAGCGCTGCTTCCACCGCCTTGCGCACCGCCTGGTGCACCTCGCGCCCGTCGCGGAAGCGGACTTCGATCTTGGTCGGGTGCACGTTCACATCAACCCGTTCGGGTGCCACGTGGATGAACAGCACATAGGCCGGCTGCCGTGCGCCGTGCAGCACGTCTTCATAAGCCGACCGCACGCCATGGGCGACCAGCCGATCGCGCACGCCGCGGCCGTTCACGTACAAATACTGCTGGTCGGCCCGGCTGCGCGCCGACGCTGGCGTGCCGGCCCGGCCTTCAATGCGCAGGCCGCCCAGGTCGACCGCCACCGCGCAGCTGTTGAGCTGGAATTCGGCGCCCAGCACGTCGGCCAGCCGTTGCGCGAGCGGCGCGCGCCGCCACTGCTGTAGCAGCCGGCCGTCGTGCCAAAGGGCAAAGCCGACGTCGCAGCGCGCCAGCGCGTGGCGCCGCACCGCTTCCACGGCATGCGCCAGCTCGGTGGCTTCGGTTTTCAGGAACTTGCGCCGCGCCGGGGTGCTGAAGAACAGCTCACGCACCTCGACGGTGGTGCCGCAGCCGCGGGCCGCTGGCGTCAGTTCGCCGGAATGCGCGTCCAGCCGCCGGGCCGGCGCGGCGCCGTCGCAGCGGCTGATCAGGCTGACGTCGGCCACCGAGGCCATCGCCGCCAGCGCCTCGCCGCGAAAGCCCATCGTGGCGACGGTTTCCAACTCGCCCAGGCTGGCGATCTTGCTGGTGGCATGGCGACGAAGCGCCAGCGGCAGTTCGTCGGCGGGGATGCCGCAGCCGTCATCTTCGACCACGATGGCGCGCACACCGCCGCCGCTCAGGCGCACCACGATCTCTGTGGCCCCGGCATCCAGCGCGTTGTCAACCAATTCGCGCACCACCGAGGCAGGCCGCTCGATCACCTCGCCGGCGGCAATCTGGCTGATCAACGCGTCGGGCAATTCGGCAATCGGGCGCCGCATGGGCGGCTGCGGCGCGGCATTCATGCGGAGATTGTAGGAAGCGCGTTGCCATAATCCCGCGCCATGGACGTTCTCACCTCTCTTCTCGACTTCATCCTGCATGTCGACGTGCAACTGGCGGCCTTTGTCCACAGCTACGGCACCTGGGTCTATGCGCTGCTGTTCGCGGTGATCTTCATTGAAACCGGCATCGTCGTGATGCCGTTTCTGCCGGGCGACTCGCTGCTGTTCGTCGTCGGTACCCTGTGCGGCGCCGGGCTGATGAGCCTGCCGTTGTCGATCGCGCTGTTGATTGCCGCAGCCATTGCGGGCAACCAGTGCAATTACGCGATTGGCCGGCGCATCGGGCCACGCGTGTTCCAGTGGGAGAACTCGCGCTTTTTCAACAAGCGGGCGTTCGACCAGGCGCATGCCTTTTATGAACGCTATGGCGGCATCACCCTGATTGCCGCCCGCTTCATGCCGTTCATGCGCACTTTTGCGCCTTTCGTGGCCGGGGTGGCCCGCATGTCAC
>JANXMO010000192.1 GCA_025354615.1 Burkholderiales bacterium
GTCGTCACCAAGCTGTTCAATGTGGTGGGCCCTCGCTATCTGGCGCGCCCAGGCGGCTACACACGCATTTTGAAAATGGGTTTCCGTGCGGGTGACAACGCTCCCATGGCGTTTGTTGAACTGGTGGACCGGCCGGAAGCTGGCAATGTGGACAGTGCTGCAACCGACACCGATGCGGTGTCATAAATAAAAAACAAAGGCGCCACCCCTGACGGCCTGTTCAGCAGCCTCGCCTGACGTAGAAGCGTTTTTGTCCTGAAGCGGGCGCGCACTTTTAGGTCGTGCTGCTGCAGTGACAGTGCCTTTGGTTTTTTGCTGCTTCCAGTCGACACCTGCACATCAGGGCGTGCAAAGCGCGAGCGGCGGCACGCTGCGTTGCGAGTGATCACAGGCCCATTCAAGCGCCAGCCGATAGCCGCTGGGACCAAATCCGCACAACACGGCTTCGGCCACATCGGACAGATAAGAGTGGTGGCGAAAGGCTTCGCGCCGGTGCACGTTGGACAAATGCACTTCCACAAAGGGAATGGCCACCCCGGTCAATGCATCTCGCAAGGCCACGCTGGTGTGGGTCAATGCCCCTGCGTTGATCAAAATGAAGTTCACGCCTTCATGCCGGGCCGCATGAATACGGTCGATCAATGCGCCTTCATGGTTGCTTTGAAAACACGTGAGCGCCGCGCCGCGCTGCTGCGCGTATGACATCAATTCAGCCTCGATTTCCGCCCATGTGGTGTGGCCATAAAGGTGTGGTTCACGCGCGCCCAGCAGGTTTAAATTAGGGCCGTTCAGGACAAGCAGTTTCATGCCAGGGTCCGTTTGAAATGGATTGATAAAAATTGATTGGTCACGGCGATTGTTGCGCACGCAGCGGGCCAGATCTTTGGCCTCGTCCTGTCGACAGAAAATTACCCGCAGCAAATGTTGAATCTGGCAACACGAAAGGCTTTTCGACGAAATACCTGAGGCAGCACCGCCCCTCGCTGCGTTCACCGCTCCCTCCAAGCGCTTGTACAAGAAGCGCTGCTGCTGTCTTGGCGCCCGCCTGCTGAACCGCTTTTTTTAAGGAATACCGTGTTCAAAAATGCGATTGTTTACCGCATCGCGCCGTCGTGGGCCGCCTCTTTGACCGATTGCGAAGCCGCGCTGCAGCCGGCTCGCTTCCTGCCATGCAGCGCCTCACAGCCGCAATCCATTGGCTGGCTTGAGCCGCGGGGCACGGCCCACGGCCCGTTGATTGAATCGGCTGGCGGCGAGTGGTTGCTGCGCCTGGTGGTTGAAAGCCGGGTGCTGCCCGGTGCCGTCGTCAAGCGCCGCGTTGATGACATCATGCAGAAGATTGAGCGTGACACCGGGCGCAAGCCGGGCCGCAAGCAAGCGAAAGAAATTCGTGAGGAAGCGGTGCTGCAGCTGTTGCCACAGGCTTTCACCCGGCAGTCGGCGCTACCAGTGTGGATGTCGCCCGTCAAGCGGTGGCTGCTGGTGGCCGCCGGCAGCCAGGCGCGTGCCGATGCGGCGGTCACGTTGTTGACAAAATCCCTGCCCGGTTTTGAAGCGGCGTTGGTGCAAACGGTTGAATCGCCCGCAGCCGCCATGGCGCATTGGCTGTTGAGCGGCGAGCCACCCGCCGGCTTCAGCATTGACCGCGAGTGCGAATTGAAGGCAGCAGATGAAATGAAATCCGTCGTGCGTTATGCGCGGCACGCACTCGACATCAATGAAATTCGCGAGCACATCGGTCAGGGTGGCAAACGGCCCACCCGGCTGGCGCTGACCTGGGAAGGGCGTGTGTCCTTCACGCTGACTGAAGCGCTGCAAATACGCAAGATTGACTTCATCGACGGCGTGTTCGAAGGACGGGCCGAGCGCGCCGCCCAGGGCGATGACGCCTTTGACGCCGATGCCGCCATTGCCACCGGTGAACTGGGTCGATTGGTGCCGGAACTGCTGAACGCACTGGGCGGTGAATTGCCGTTGACTGGCGCCACCCCCGTGCCCGTGCCGCCCATTTGAAAGCCTCTGTCGTGTGGCGCCGACCTCAGCGGCCATTCGATTGAAAAAGGCCCGCCTTGGAAGCGACAACGCCGTCACCAGTTGTTATGGACCACATTGTTGTTTGTCGTCCAGAAAGGCTGTTGATGAACACCACGCTTCGAACCCCTGTCGATCTTTTCGCGGCCTCGGCGCCCGCTGAAACGCCAACGCCGGCCACATTGACAGCGCGGCTGACCGTGGCCCGCGTGCTCACCGGTTTGCTCGAGCACCTCGAGCGCAGCGAAACGCCGGTGGATGCAGGCCAGTACCGCCTGGTTGCGCGGCGCTTGGCTGACGAGCTGGCCACGCTCAAACCCGATGCGCTGATGGACGCCTGGATGAGGCGCCATCCGATTGCCACCGAGCTGTATGAAAACACCGCCTTCCAATATGCCGGCCTGTGCCGCCAACCTTTGGAAGCGGCTTTGGCTGCCGAAGCTGCAACCAAAGCCGCGCTGGCTCGCGCTGCGGCGCCATGATGCCAGTGCCGGCCCAGCGCAGCTGGCGCTGTAGTGGCGTGAATGCGGGTGCGACCATGGCAACGTTGGCCGGGCGAGCATTGCAAATTGGCGTGGCGGTAGCCTTGGTCACCGCCATCACGGGCGCCCGCGCCAACGCCATTGGCGAGGTCGACACCGTCTTCAAACTGATTGGCCCTGACCACAAAATCGTCGTTGACGCTCATGACGATCCGCGCGTCGAAGGCATCACCTGCTATGT
>JANXMO010000218.1 GCA_025354615.1 Burkholderiales bacterium
TGCTCAGCGAAGGGCTGGTGCTCAGCGAGGGCTTGGTACTCAGTGAAGGGCTGGTGCTCAGCGAAGGCCTGGTGCTCAGCGAAGCCGGCACAACGAACCCGAGAAATCCGCGAGAAAAATCAGTTGTTGGTGAGCGCTGAATCAGCTCAAGCCGGTAAGTCCTGTGGCCGACATCATCAGTAAACCTGCCACAGGTCTTTCCGTGACTTCTACGTCGTCTCCTTCTTCCGGGCAGGACATGCTTGCGCCGTCTCTCTGCTGGCACAAGCGTCTGCATGCGGCACTGATGCCGGACTACAACCGCACCGCAACCACTTACTGGTGGCTGGTGGTTATTGCGGGCGCCGCGGCATTGATTTATTCGCTGGTGTCGGTGGCCTCCCAGTCCTTGTCAGCCTGGCTGCAGGTGGGCGTGGGAATGACCATCGCCATGGTGGCGGGTATCTTCCCAGTCCGCGTGCCACGCTCTAAAAATTCATTCGCTGCTGGCGAGATTTTTATCTTTTTACTGCTGCTGATACACGGTCCGGCGGCGGCAACACTCGCCGCGGCGGGCGAAGCCGCTGTCAGTTCCTGTCGTACCTCGCGGCGCTGGACCAGCCGGATTGCCAGTCCTTTCATGGCGGCGCTGGCCATGTGGGCCAGTGGCTCAGGGTTGCATTTGTTGTTGCAATGGGTGGCTCGCCACGGCTGGAGCAACGCAGGGCTGACCTTGCTGGCCGGCATGTGTTTCGCTTTCACCTACTTCGTTACCAATACCTTGTTGGTCACCGCCGTGCCGCGGTTCAAGCGGTCCGAGCCGCTGCGGCTGTCGGATCTGTTTGGCCTGTTCGGCTGGGTGGGCATTGCGTATGCCGCCAGCGCTGCAGTGGCGGTGCTGTTGTACTTGACTTATCTGCAGTCCGGTATTGGGGTGCTGATGGCGATGGTGCCGCTGCTGGCGTTGTTGCTTGCCACGCTGCATTATTTTTTCCGGCAGCAGGAGGCTGATGAAAGCCTACGCCGTGCCGGCGCTGAAGCCGCCGAACGAGAGCACGAACTCGCATTGCGTCACGTCAAGGAGCTTGAAGCCAGTGAGCGCCGTTTCCATAGCGCGTTCACCCATGCGTCCATCGGCATGGCGCTGTTGGGGTTTGAAGGCCGTATCCTGCAAGTCAATGCCGCTTTGCGCGAACTGCTGGACCGCGAAGACGAGTGGCTGCTTCAGCGGCACTTCCAGGACTTGGTGGCGCACGAGGACCGTGGCGCACTGGAGCAGCAGCTGGGCCTCGTCAGCGGTCATGAGTTCGAGGGCTTTGCGCTGGAGCTGCGGTGCGAACACAGCAGCGGCCACAAGGTCTGGGCGGCTGCGCATTGCAGTTTTTTCTCTGAGCCCGGCGCCAGTTCGCCGTGCTTGATCCTCCAGCTTCAAAATGTCACTGCACGCCGGCAGGCCGAGGAAGACCTTCACCACATTGCGTTCCATGACAGCCTCACCGGCTTGCCCAACCGGCGACGTTTTCATGAGTACCTCAACCAGGCGCTCGATGCCAGCTTGAAACGCGGTGACGCCTTTGCCGTGATGTTTCTTGATTTCGATCGCTTCAAATTGATCAACGACAGCCTGGGCCACAACGCAGGAGACGAATTCTTGATACAGGTGTCGCGCCGTATTCGTGAAAGCCTGCGGCCCGAGGACATCATTGCGCGCCTGGGCGGCGATGAGTTCGCCGTGCTGGTAACCAAACTGGAACACGAGCGCGTGGCCGTTGCCCTGGCCGAGCGTTTGATGGAGACGCTGCGCAAGCCGTTTTTCGTCGCCAACACCGAGTTGACAACCAGCGCCAGCGTGGGCATTACGTTCAGCGCACTCGGCTATACCAACACCGACGACATGCTGCGCGACGCGGACACCGCCATGTACAAGGCCAAAGGCGCCGGCAAGGCACGCTATGCGCTGTTTGATGCCAGCCTGCATACCGAAGTGGCAGGGCGCCTGCGGCTTGAAGGCGATTTGCGCCGCGCCATCGACGAGGGTCGGTTGACATTGGCTTACCAGCCGGTGTGCTCGATCGCTGCGGGGACCCACAGTGTCCCGTCAGGCTTCGAGGCCTTGGTGCGTTGGCACCATCCGCACGATGGCCACATCAGCCCAGAAAACTTTTTGCCGATCGCCGAAGAAGCCGGTTTGATGCTGCGCCTGACCGATTTCGTGTTGCACTGCGCTTGCCGGCAGTTGCGCGAGTGGCAACAACTCAGCCCGGCCTGTGCCAA
>JANXMO010000226.1 GCA_025354615.1 Burkholderiales bacterium
ATAGCGTTGGCTATGGCTGCGGTTTGCGCCTTGCAGCCCCTCCTACCGCAAGGCGCGCCGCCTCGCGGGGATTTGTTCAGCGTCGCCTAGTGCGCCTGCAATTTGCGGCGTGGTTGGTGAGTGGCGGCCGTCAAGCGGCTGCCGTCAATGAAGGACAAGGAGAAGGCATGAAGAAGATGTTATGGGCTGCGGCACTGCTGTGCGCGCGCCTCGCGGCCGCGCAAGGGCCGGCCGAGTTGCAGTGGTCGAGCGGCGAGGTGCTCAGCGTCGAGCCAACCAGAGGCCAGGTGGTGTTGAAGCACGGGCCGATCAACACCCGCACCGTCGTCATGGAAGCCATGACGATGCCGTTCAAGACCTTGAACGCAA
The DNA here is from genome assembly GCA_025354615.1 of Burkholderiales bacterium. GTDB lineage: Bacteria > Pseudomonadota > Gammaproteobacteria > Burkholderiales > Burkholderiaceae_C > JANXMO01. Next base: position 370 of record JANXMO010000226.1, read on the forward strand.
CCGCTTTGAAGTCGCTTCACCCGGGCGACCACGTGCGCTTCGTCGTTCATCTGCTGGAGGGCGAGCCCGTCATCACCCGCATCGAGGCCATGAAGTGAAGGCCGCCGCGCTCCCAGCCGCTTTGATTGGGGCAATGCTGCTTGCCAGCGGCGGTGCCGCCAGCGCTGCGCCCATGGGCTTCAAGGGCAGCTGGATGGTGATGGCAGACGTCAGTCCGAACTGGAAGGAAACGTGGGCCAACTACGCGTTGACGCCGCGCGACGCGGTGGGCGCCACGGCGCTCTTCATGCGCTCCGACGACGGCCGCACAACCCGCCATACGGCAGAGCTGGGTTACACGCGCTTGGCCAAGCGCTGGAACCTGCCCGAGGCGCAGGCCAACGTCTGGCTGTTCGGCGGGCTGGGAGCCGTCGACGGCTCCGGCTTTTCCGGCTCCCGTGTGTTGCTGACGCCCGGCTTTCAGATCGACTACGAAACCACGCGCGTCTACCTTGCGGCCACGGCGCGGCTCTACCGGGCGCAAAGTATCAACCACGACTTCGCGGCACTCAAAGCCGGCTTTTCTTTGGGGGAAGTGCACTACGACGAAGTGCAGCCATGGGCGGTGCTGGAAGTGCGCCGCATGCATGCGCTGTCCGACAGGCTCGAGATCACGCCGCTGCTGCGGCTCGTCCACAAGCGCTATTTTCTGGAAGCGGGGGTCAACAACGCCCGCCAGGCCAGAGCCAACCTGATGTATGTTTTTTAAAGGAACTGCGATGAAACGGATTGTCATCACCTCACTGCTTGCAACAGCGGTTGCCTTGGCCGCCTTGCCCGCGCAGGCAGTAACGGGCGTCAAGGCCACCGTCAACGGCATGGTCTGTGCGTTTTGCGCCCAGGGCATTGAAAAGCGCCTCTCCAACCTGCCGGCCACGAAGGCGGTGTTCGTGGATTTGAAGCACAAGACGGTTGCTGTTGAGGCCAAGGACGGCCAGGCTCTCGACGAGAAAAAAATCACTGCCGAGATCAACGACGCCGGCTATGACGTGGTCAAGCTGGAAACGCTGGACCAACCGGTGGCCGACATCAAAGCCGCGGCAAAGGTCGGCAAATGAGCCGCGGCAGCGGCACGGGGGTATCCGTTCAATCGGGCCTGTGGGCCTCACTGGCCAGCTTGTTTGCCAGTTCCAGCACGCTGGTGTGTTGCGCCTTGCCGGCGCTCCTGGTCGGGCTAGGGGCCGGGGCGGCGTTGTCGTCGCTGATATCGGCCTTTCCCCAACTGGTGTGGCTGAGCGAAAACAAAGGCGGGCTGTTTGGCTTTGCCGGGCTGATGCTCGCGCTGAGCGGCGTTTTGCAATGGCAAAACCGCAGCGCGCCGTGCCCGACCGACGCCGCCTTGCGCACCGCCTGCCGCACCACGCGCAAGACGGCGCTCGTCGTCTATAGCGCCAGCGTGCTGATTTATGCCGCCGGCGGGCTGTTTGCCTTCGTTTTGCCCTGGCTGAACGGATGAACCCGTCGCGTCAGCCGGCTGGCGGGTCGGCTGACCCGCTGCGCGCAATGACCTGCAGCAGCCGTTCCGCCTTGGCGACGGTTTCCAGCCATTCGCTGGCGGCGTTGGAGTCGGCCACGATGCCGCCGCCGGCCTGCACCATGACGCGGCCTTCGGCGACGATGGCGGTGCGGATCACGACCGACAAATCCATGCCGCCTCGGCAATCGAAATAACCGATCGCGCCGGCGTAGAAGCCGCGCGGCAACGGTTCGAGCGCGTCGATCATCTGCATCGCCGCCCGCTTCGGCGCGCCGGTCATCGAGCCCGGCGGCCAGCAGGCACGCAGCAGGTCGGCGGCGCCGCAACCATCGCGCAGCGTGGCCTGTACGGTCGACACCATCTGCCAGACGCCGGCATGCGGCTCCAGTGCGAACAGCTGCGGCACGTGGACGCTGCCGGTCTCGGCCACCCGGCCCAGGTCATTGCGCATGAGGTCGACGATCATCAAATTTTCGGCGCGGTTTTTTTCGCTGGCGGCCAGCCAGGCCTGCTGATCGGCGTCTTCTGCTGCCGTACGGCCCCGCGGCGCCGTGCCCTTGATCGGCCGCGCCTGCACCTGGCGGCCGCGCAGTTGCAGAAAGCGCTCCGGCGAGCAGCTGGCGATGGCGAAGCCGGGCCCTTCGAGGTAGGCGCCGAATGGCGCCGGGTGGGCCGCGGCCAAGTCCTCGTAGAGCGACCACGGGTCACCTTCGAAAGCGGCGTCTTCGCGGCGCGTCAGGTTGGCCTGCAACAGGGCGCCGGCGGCAATGCCGTCACGAATTGTCTGCACGCCGGCCTCGAAGCGCTCGCGCGTCATGCGCTGTGTGGAAGGGCCGGCGCGCCAGGGCCGTCGCGGCGGGCGCGGGCCGCAAGCTTGGGCCAAGGTCGCAGCCCACTGCGCTGGGCGGTCAGCGCCAGTCCACGGCCAGCGGTCGGAGGGCCCGCGCACCGTGCAGTGCCACCATTGCCCGCTGGCGTGGTGAAACGCCAGCACCTGGTCAACCGCCATCCACCACATGCCTGGCAGCGGCGGCTCGCCGGCCGCTGCCGGCCGCGCGGCGTCATAGCCCAGTACGCCGACCCAGCCGCTGACGAAGTCCAGCCCCGTCGGCAGCGGGTCAGGCCTGTGGCAGCGGATGGATGGCGCCTCGGGCTGTGCCGCCATGAAGGCCAGCGCTTCGAACGGATCGCTCCAACGCGCCTCGACGCGGCCCTCGCGTTCCAGCCAGCTGCCTTGGCGGTCTGTGTACAGTGTGGCCCGCGCGGGGCCGGCGATGTACGACCACTCGCCCCATTGCGGCGTGGGCTGCGCGATTTCCAGCAAGGCATAACGACCGGTGCCACGCAGCCGCGCCATCGCCTCCTTCGGCTCCCCGGCCAGGGGCACTGGCGTCACCTTTACTTCAATGGTTTCCAAACGATGTCCTCCCCGTTCCCCCTGCCGCTGAAACGCGAGCGTTTTGCGGCGCCGCCAGCCACCGCGCAGCGCCGTATTCTGGATTTGCTGATGGCGCAGGACGGCTCGACGACACGGCTGTGCGAAGCCGTGGCGGGC
>JANXMO010000234.1 GCA_025354615.1 Burkholderiales bacterium
ACGGAATGCATCGCTTTGACATTCAGCAAACCCTTGCCGGTAAAAGTGCCAACGCCAAACAAGTCTTGATAGACCTCTGACGTTGCAGCACTGTAGGGATCTATGCCGCATTGGCCTGCGAACAGCCAGTGGTATGGCGTAGCGGCACCTGGCAGCGGCAGCGGCGTCAACACCCGAGGTTGCAAAATGCCGTAGCCCGCCACCACACGGCGCCCATCAGCGCTCAGTTGTGGTTGGTTGTACGGATGCGCTGCAACGCCTACAAGATCTTTCAGCCGACCAGGTGGCAATTCAGTGTCACTGTCCAGCGTCACGAGGTACTTCACGTCTTTTTGCAAGGACGACAAAGAACCAAGATCGATGAAAGCACTTGCAGCATCCAGGCCGCTCTCACCAGCCAAAGCTGCGATCAACTGCTCCAGTTTGCCCCTCTTGCGCTCCCACCCAATCCAGCGTTGCTCAGTCTCGCAATAACGCCGCTGACGATGCAAAAGTAAAAACCGCGCGCTTCCACCCGTCTCGCACGGGTGCTCCGCATTCAAAGCCTCAATGGACCGCAGCGCGCAAGCCACCAATGCTGCGTCTTCTTCAGCATGTTCAGTGTCTGCATCGACTGGATCGGTCAACAGTGCAAACTGCGTGTGAGCTTGTGGGTTGGCCAAATAATGCAAATGCAGCCTATGGGCCAATGCTTGTACACCCGCCGGACTGTTAAGCAGCGCTGGAATAACCACCAATACACGGTGCTGTGCTTCAATGCCGTTGGCCAAGGCCAGCCGTGGCAAACGCTTGGGACGTACAGATTCACTGATCAACCGGTTGATCACGGCCACGACCGCTTCAGAAACAGGAAACAGCAACAACAGCAGCGTTAAGACCTGCAGCGTTACCGGCAATGGAACGGTTGTCATAACCTGGCTGTAACGGCTCCAAAGCCAAGCGGTCAAACCCACTGTTCCGATTGCCAATGCCAATAAATAAGCGGGAAATGCCAGCCGGTGACGCCAATGCAATCCGAACAGCGCAGTCCCGCTTGGCAATCCCAACGCCTCAAGTAGTGTGGGTCGACCAGCGCCATGAAGCCAGTAGCCGGCCACCTCATGCATTTGATTTGAATCAACTGCAACTCCACCCTCCACCGCGCGGGCGACTTCCTTATCTCCCTCACCAGAGACCTGCATCAACTGTAAAAGCGTTTGAGCAACTGTAAGTTCACTGTGGCCACTTCTCTGCGCCAATCTTTCAATTGCATGCAGGGTTTGGTCGCGTGTATCTTCGCGGTCCGCTGCGAAGATTGGCGACGCTCTCATCACCCGCGTCAACGCGCTGGCATGTGCCACGATGTCGGACCAGTCCGCATCACCAATCAACCGAAGCGACGTGATGGCATTGCCCACACTCAGGTTGTCAGCTGCCTGATCCGCCGGCTGTTGAGCCTGTGCAGCCGCCCGGTCGGGCAGCACGCGTTCTAACCACTTCAACCAAGGCGTTAAATCAAAAATCGAAGGGGCTGTATCGTCCAATGTGCCTGACAACGCAGACGTCTGGGAGCTGCCTGTTTCTTGCAGTCTCTGCGCCACTTGAACCAAGAAAACCTGCCCAACGGCACGTTGATTTAACAGCGCCAGCAGTTCATCGAGTTGTTCAGGTAAATGCGTCTGAATGTCATCGCAACAAAGGTTGGCAAGTTCCCGAGCTGCTTTCTTGGTGGCTATGCGCTCTGCAAGTCGACGCAAGTTTTCAACCAACACAACACGCAAAGTGGTTGGTAAAGCCCACAACTCTCCCAGTGTCAGTTCGCGGGTTTCTTGGTAGGCACTTAAAAAATGGCCTAACAATCGTTCATCGAAAGCACCATCGGTATGCGCAACGAAAGCCCATGCAATGCTGTAAACGCGAGGTAGGCCTGCCAATGGTTCATCAAGCAATACCGGCAAGTTTCGGAAATACCTTCGCGGCAATCCATCATGAATTTCTTCTAACTGTGCTTCAACAAGATGGAAGTTATCCAGGAGCCAGACTGCAGCAGGGCTGACGTCGTAACCCGTATTGGCCTGCGTGGCAATGTAGTCATGTGCTTCACGCAGTACACGAATGTTTTCACGCAACCTTGGGAAAAAAGCTGTTGAACTGCGGAAAATATTTCTTGTGTAAGTCTTGGCTTGATGGGTTTTACCCAAGCTGCGCCCGTGCTGCGCGAAGCGTTCAGCGCCAAATACCTGTGAGCGTATAGGCGGCTCAAGAGCGCCCCGCCCACGGTTTAACAAATTACAAATCGCAGCACTAGCGTTTGGTACCCAGCTGGAAATCTGCTCGCGGTTCGTTTTTATATGTACCGGCACTGCGTCAATGGACCTTAAATAAGCCAGGTACTTGCAGCTATTACGACAAGCGCCATTGATAGCGTCGTCACAATCCGAGGTGCTACAAAGTTATGAACAGCTTCGCCTAAACATCCTATCAAAAACCATGGTTCGCGAGCACCAATACAGTGACCCAGATGGGCGCCTAAAGCATCTATTTCCATCGGCTGACTATGAGTGGCATCAGCATGACTTGAAGTAGTCCAGCGAAGTGGATCAAACAATTGTGTTTGCATGGTATACCTTCAAGTAAGCCGTTGGTTGAAACCGTCGGGCGGGAGAGAAACCTTTGCAATTGCAAAGGTGCATCAAAGTAATTTAATGTTAAGAAAACGGTTTTGCGCCGTCTGTCGGTGCTGCGCACTGGATTTTGTAGGAGACGTCCTATATCAATATTTTGATATTTAAAAGATTTAATGATATTTAGCTTTAATATTTTGATTTTTAATCAAAATTATTCGATTTATTTGAGCGAAAAATTGCCATCAGCGCGATGCCAGTAAAAATTGCCAA
>JANXMO010000269.1 GCA_025354615.1 Burkholderiales bacterium
TCGCGCATGAGCCACGAGCTGCGCACGCCGCTGAACGCCATGCTGGGCTTCGCGCAGCTGCTTGAACTCGACCGGCGCCACCCGCTGTCGACCACCCAAAAACCGTGGGTGGTGCAAATCCAGCAAGCCGGCTGGCACCTGCTCGAGATGATCAACGACGTGCTCGATTTGTCGCGCATCGAATCGGGCAACCTGCGCCTGGAGGTTGAAACGCTCGACGTGGCCGAGCTGCTCAATGCCACGCTGCCGCTGCTGCAGCGCAATGCGCAGCAGCGCGGCATCGACATCACCTGCGAATTTTTACCCGGCGCCCAGCGCGTGTTGGGCGACAGCACGCGCGTCAAGCAGATCCTGATCAACCTGCTGAGCAACGCCATCAAATACAACATCGAGCGCGGCCGCGTGCACATCGAGGCCAAACGCATCGACACGCGGGTCGAGATCACCGTCACCGACACCGGCCTCGGCATGACGCCGCAGCAAATGGAAGAGCTGTTTCAGCCCTTCAACCGCCTGGGCCGCGAACGCTCGGAGTTGGAGGGCACCGGCATCGGCCTCGTCATCAGCCAGCGCTTGGCCGAACTGATGGGCGGCGGCCTGGCCGCGCGCAGCCTGCCCGGCGATGGCTCTTCGTTCATCCTCGCCCTGCCCAGCGTTGACGAGCCCGACACCGTGCCCGCACCGCTGGACGTGATTGCGCCCGACGCGCCCGACTACCAGCGCCGCCGCGTGCACTACGTGGAAGACAACGAGACCAACGTAGAAGTCATGCGCGGCATCCTGGCGCAGCGCCCGCAAGTGCTGCTCGACGTGTCAATGACCGGCCTCGGCGGCCTCGCCGCCATCTGCGCCCGCCGCCCCGACGTCATCCTGCTCGACATGCACCTGCCCGACATCAGTGGCCTCGAACTGCTGCGCCATTTGCAAAACGACGCCCAGACCGCCGACATTCCCGTCATCGTGGTGTCCGCCGACGCACTGGAGTCGCAGACGATTGAGGCTTTGTCACTGGGTGCGCGGCGCTATCTGACCAAGCCAGTGAATGTCGCGGAGTTACTGCATGCGCTGGACAGTCTGCTGAGTGCGGCGGACTCGCGGTTTGGGTGAGGAAAGAATTTGAAAAGTCGGACAGCGCTGTTGTGAAACAGCTCGGCAAGCCGGCTTTTCTTCGTGATCAATCAAAGGTCGAGATTGGAAAGTACAAAAACGCGAGCCTGCATTACATGACCGCTTGAGCACATCGAGTGATAGGATTAAATCCCATGGTCATGTGCTCGGAGACTTGGATGCGCACCACTCAACAATTTAGCGTTACCTTGCCCAACGAGATGGCAGATGCTGTTAAGTCGAAAGTTGCGGCCGGTGAATACGCGACTGAAAGCGAAGTGATCCGTGATGGATTGCGTGTTTTGATGGCGCGAGACCGTGCTGTCGAAAGCTGGTTGCGCGGAGAGGTTGCCGACACTTATGACGCATTGAAAGCTGACTCTTCGCAGGGCGTTTCCCCTAGCCAAGTTCGAGCGCGGCTGGCGGCAGCGCATGGGAAGGCCAGCGCAGTAGCGAAGGCTTGAAGAAGGTGGCGAGCTACGTCCTAGAGTTTTCCCTTATGGCCGTAGGGCAACGCTGAATAACCCGACGAATTCAGCCGAGCCTGGAAAGACGAACCGCATAAAGCGGGTTCGATGATCGAATCTGGCGCAATTCGAGGCGCACTCAGTTCAATTCTGTCGCCACGACCCTTGGCGGGCGCGTTGCAGACGCACTCATGCATTGAGAAACCTGCGCGCGAGGAAAATGTTGGCCAGCCCGAGCGCGACGAATGCGCGCGTCGCGTTCTTGGCCAACCCGCGATAGCGCACCTTGCTGAAGCCCCAAAGCCGCTTGACCACGGCAAAGACGTGCTCCACGCGCGAGCGCACGCGAGATTTGCTGCGGTTGACCATCCTGGCGATGTCCGCGCAGGGTCCGTCCGCGCGCACCCGCTGGTTGGTCGCATCCCGCGCCCTGGGCGCCTTCGAGGCGATCAGCGCCTTCTGGCTGGCGTACGCACTGTCGCCATAAACCTCGGCCTCCCGCCCGTGCAGCAAATCCGGCAACGGGTGCTTGTCGTGCATGTTGGCGGCCGTCACCACTGCGCTGTGCGTCAGCCCCGTGTCCTTATCCACCCCGATGTGCAACTTCATGCCAAAGTGCCATTGCTTGCCCTTGCGGGTTTGGTGCATTTCCGGGTCCCGTGTGCCGCTCGCGTTCTTGGTGGAACTGGGTGCGGCAATGATCGTGGCGTCCACGATAGTGCCGGCGCCAACCCTCAGCCCGCTGGCCTGTAACACTTCGCCGACCTTGGCAAATAGCGCCTCCCCGAGCTTGTGCTCCTCGAGCAGGCGGCGGAACTTCAACAGCGTCGTAGCGTCCGGCACGCGCTCGCGGCCCAGATCGATGCCCACAAAGCGGCGCAGCGCCGTGCTGTCGAGCAGCGCATCCTCGCAAGCCTCATCGGCCAAGTTGAACCAGTGCTGAACAAAGTACATGCGCAGCATGCGCTCCAGCCCGATAGGCGGCCGGCCGTTGCCGGCCTTGGGGTAATGCGGCTCGATCACGCTGCAAAGAGCGGACCACGGAACAAGTCCCTCCATCGTGGACAAGAAGGTGTCTCGACGTGTCGGCTTGCGGTACTTCTCGTACTGCGCGTTGTGGTCAATGGCCATGGCAAGAGTCTGCTGCTTCATGCATGGAAACCCATGCATGAAGCATGCCAATTGGGGACTTAATCAGCGTTGCCCTAATGCAGCAACGGCGGCCGCGCTCACCGTGACGGTGGTCCTGGCAACAGGCTGAGGCTGTACAGTTTCGTCTCCTCGCTTCGCTTCCTTGGCCTTCGGATCAACGGCTGATACTTGTGCCGCAGCAGGTGCACTTGTTGCGCTAGAAATCGGACTCGTCATGTTGTACCTTCTCATTCGATTGAGAGAGCCCGGCGGGTTCTCTCACGAAATATCGGCAGCGACTTTCGAAAAATGAGAAAGTTACCGAGTCTGTGCTCCAGTCAAGCACGAGCGCGGCGCACCGAGCTGACACCTAGCAAAATGAAAAGACCAAAGGCGAAAAGGACGCTAGACATAAGATGGTTCAAACCAATCATCGCGGTAAAGCACCATCCAGCGGCGACCCATATCAATAGCCCGGCCGCGAGCCAGCCATCGTCCACAAACAGCCCAAATAACTCGCTGGCCACACCCGCCAGCGCGCTTGGAGGAGCAAGTTGTCCTGGTTTGATGGTACGGCTCGACTGTGTTTCCGTTGCAGGCCTCGATCTGCACACTCGAACCAAGACCACAGCGATCACCAGGAAGCTGGCAATCAGCGCAAGAATCACCGCATCCGCGCCCGGCCATTTAAGACCGATCCCTTCACCGACCCAAAACGTTCCAAAGCCGGCGAGCATCACACCGACACCGAATTTCAGTTGGTTTTCGGGTACTTTTGACAGCGGCCGATGCAACACCAGCCCCAACCCGATCACGAGCAGCAAGGCCAGTCCTGCGCCGGCTGCGGCAGGAACAGCAACCGACCGCCTGACCCCAGCGCGATGACAATGAACACGACTTCAACGCCCTCGAGCATCACGGTCTTGAACGTTGTAAGGAATGCAATCTTGTCGATGGTCTCGCGTCCAACGGTTCCCAGTTGACGCATTTCAAACACCTCCTTTCCGAAGGCTTCGGTTTCGTCGTGCAGCGGCAAGACACCTGCGGCACGCAACACCGCCTTGCGCAACCAGCGCAGCCCGAACATCAGTAGAAGAATGCCGACCACAAGTTGCAGGAAAGGCAATGAAATGCCCGAGAGCGTCCGACCCAGCACCATCACCAGGGCCGCCAGCAGCGTGCTGCCGGCCGCGCCGAGCGCCATCCACGCACCACGCCTACCGCGAGCACGATCGTCAGCGCCTCGACGAACTCCACCATCGATGCCATGAAAGACGCCAGCACTGAAGGCCCTGCCGATGTCCAGTCGATCATCCATTCACTCCGTGGAACTTCTCACGGGTGCCCGCACCGTCGGCAATCGGGCGCCAAGTCTGAGCTGTTACATCCGGGCCACATCGTCTTCGACAGCCGTTGTTGCGATCGCACGGTATGGCAAACACAATACCATCGCACCCGGAAGGCGCAGTCGAATCGTTGCTGGCTACCGCCGTTTTGATGCACTGGCTCGGTCGCGGTGTTCGCGCATTTCCGGCAATCTTGGACGATTGTTTGAGACCGACTGTGGCTGGCACTTCAGCGCCATCGTGGTTCCGTGCGGATTGCGCACAAGCAACTGGTTCAATATCAAGTTGAATCGGCTTGCCGGTCGGGCGCAGATTGGCAACAAAAGCCTCAAGGCGAAGCGGATTGCATATGAAAAACTGGATGGGACTGGCTGTGCTGGCTGCCTTTGGGGCAGCACAAGCGCAGGAGGTCGAGGACTGGAATGCCAAGCTCCAGTCCACCTACATCTGGCAGGCCAAGCCAAGCATTCGCTCGCTGTATGAAGGCGCTCACAGCCTGCAAGGCGCTCGCGAGAAGAGCTATTCGTTCACAGCCACAGCAGCCTTTGGTGTTCGGCTTGGAAAAAGCACCGAGCTCTACTTCGATCCGGAAGTCGCACAGGGCGTTCCGCTGTCCGGCCTGGTCGGGCTGGCCGGTTTCACAAACGGCGAGATGGCACGCACCTCGGGCGCCAACCCGACCTTTTACCGTGCCCGGCTATTTGCGCGGCATGTGATCGGCCTTTCCGACGACACCGAAGACATCGCGCCGGCGATGAACCAGCTCGGCAGCAAATACGCGACGCGACGCATCACCCTGACGTCAGGCAACCTGTCGGTGCTCGACATCTTTGACGCCAACCAGTTCAACCACGACCCACGCTCGCAGTTCCTGAACTGGACCGTGATGACGCATGGTGCTTACGACTTCGCTGCCGACGCCCGCGGCTACACCTGGGGTGCTGCGGCCGAGTACCAGGGTGACGGCTGGGCGTTGCGGGCCGGCCGGTTCATTCAGCCCAAAGAGCCGAATCAGCTGGCCCTGGATTCGCGTATCGGCCGCCATTACGGCGACCAGGTTGAGGTCGAACGGCGCTACGAAATAGGCAAGGAAATGCCCGGTGTTGTGCGCGTCCTCGCCTACCGCAACCGCACAATCATGGCGCGCTACGACGACGCACTCGCGCTCGCAGCCGCGACAGGCTCGACGCCATCGCTCGACGCGGTGCGCACTGCCGAGCAGAGCAAGGTCGGCGTCGGCGTGAACCTGGAGCAGGCCTTCACGCCCGACTTCGGCGGCTTCCTGCGCGCGATGCGGGCCGATGGCAAGACCGAGACCTACGCCTTCACCGAGGCCGACCGTTCCTTGACGTTCGGCGGATCGGCCAAGGGCGCGATGTGGGGACGGCCTTTTGACGCCTTGGGCGTGGCCTTGGCCAGCAACATGCTGTCGGCATCGCACCGCCGCGTTCTGGCTGCGGGCGGGCTGACCTTCTTCCTCGGCGATGGCCAGCTGAACTACGCCTCGGAGCAGATCTTCGAGACCTACTATGCCCTGTCGCCCTTGAGGGGCCTGACGGTGTCGTTCGACTTCCAGCACATCAAGAACCCCGGCTACAACGCAGACCGGGGGCCGGCTTCATTCTTCGGCGTGCGACTGCACGTCGAGAACTGATCGGTCGGCGGCCAGCCCAACAACAAGATTTGCGTCCGTCTTGAAGAGAAGCACCGCACCTCAACTCGCCATCGTTCAGGAACCCCGCACGTTCGGGTGGGTGGACGCTGCCGTCATGCTCGCCTTGCTGGGCTTGCTGTGGAGCGCGCTGCACTTCGGCAGGGGCATGCTGGTGCACTTCGACGCCGCGGCCATGCCGCAGGTCGACCCCTCTGCGAGCCAGATTCCCTACTACGCCGGCCGCACGCTGCTGCGCATGTGGATCGCATTCAGCTTCTCGCTGCTGTTCGCCGTTGGCACCGGCTACCTGGCTGCCAATAACAAGAAGGCCCGCGCCTTCATCCTGCCAGCACTCGATGTGCTGCAGTCGGTGCCGGTGCTCGGCTTCCTGTCCGCCACCGTCACGGGCTTCATGGCGCTCTTTCCGGGCAGCCTGCTCGGCGTCGAATGCGCGGCGATCTTTGCGATTTTCACCGGGCAGGTCTGGAACATGGCCTTCGGCTTCTACCACTCCCTGGTGACCATCCCGACCGACATGCAGGAAGCCGCGTCAACCTACGGGCTAACCCGCTGGCAACGTTTCAGGACGGTCGAGTTGCCAGCATCGGCGCACAGCCTGATCTGGAACTCGATGATGTCCTTTGGCGGCGGCTGGTTCTTCGTCGCGCAGAGCGAAGCCATCAGCGTGATGAATAAGGACATCAAGTTGCCGGGCCTGGGCTCGTACATGGCGCAGTCGATCGAACGCGGTGACAACAACGCTGCGCTGTGGGCTGTTGTGGCCATGATCGTGCTGATCCTGGCCAGCGACCAGTTGGTCTGGCGTCCACTGCTGGCCTGGGCCGACAAGTTCAAGATCGAGCTGACCGAGTCGGTGACGCCGCCCACCTCGTGGGTCTACAACCTGCTGCACGGTGCTTACCTGTTCACGTGGCTCAACGAGCGGGCTTGGCAGCCGGTGATGGACAAGCTGTTCCAGGCGGTGAAGCCGAAGGCGCGGATTCCAGTCCGGCTGAACGCCAAGGGCAACAGGCTGCTGTGGCGCGCGGCAGGTCTCGTGATAGCGCTGTGGATGAGCTTCGAGGTGTTGACCGCTCTGGCTTCTGCCATCAGCGCGCTGCGCGGGGCGCTGACGTTCTCGATCTTCGGCAACATCGTCTGGCTGGGCTTTCTCACGGCCCTGCGCGTTGCCGCCATGACGGTGCTGGCCACGCTGATTTGGACGCCCATCGGTGTCTGGATCGGCTTCCAGCCGAAGGTCGCCCGCTTCGCCCAGCCGCTGGCGCAGATCGGCGCGTCGTTCCCAGTCAACATGACATTTCCCATCGTAGTCGGCTTCTTCGTGGCCACCCACATCACGCTCAACTGGGGCAGCATCCTGCTGATCGCGATGGGCACGCAGTGGTACATCCTCTTCAATGTAATTGCTGGCGCGATGGCAATCCCGAACGACCTGCAGGAGGTCGCACGCATCTATGGCCTGCGCAGGTGGGATCTTTGGCGCACCTTGATTCTGCCGGCAATCTTTCCCTTCTGGGTCACCGGTGCCTGTACGGCGGCCGGCGGCGCCTGGAACGCCAGCATCGTGGCCGAACTCGCGACCTGGGGTGGCACGACCTTGAAGGCCGATGGCTTGGGCGCCTACATCGCCGCTGTCACCAGGACCGGCGACACGCCGCTGATCATTGCCAGCATCGCCGTGATGTCGATCTTTGTCGTGCTGATGAACAAGTTCATATGGCGCCGGCTGTACGCCTATGCCGAGCGCCGATTCAAACTGGACTGACCATGGACACACCCTCGCTCAATCAACAGGCTGCTGCAGCACCCGTGGCGCAACTTTGCGCGGTGACGAAGTCATTCATGACCGCTGGGGCCCATGAACTGAAGGTGCTCGACAACATCGACCTGGCCGTTAACCAAGGCGAGTTCCTGGCGCTACTGGGCCAGTCGGGCTCGGGCAAGTCGACCATCCTGCGCTGCCTCACGGGCCTGATCGAGCCGACCTCCGGGCGCGTCCTTGCCGACGGCAAATCCCTGCGCGGGGTCAACCCGGACGCCTCGGTCGTTTTTCAGACCTTTGCGCTGTATCCCTGGCTCTCGGTCGAACAAAACGTCGCGGTCGGCCTGATGGCCAAGAAGGTCGGCCGCGCCGAACGCGATGCCGCCGTCGACCGGGCCATCGAACTGATCGGCCTGGGCAACTACCACCCGGCCTATCCGCGCGAACTGTCTGGCGGCATGCGCCAACGGGTAGGAATTGCACGGGCGCTGGTGTCGCAACCCAAGTTGCTGTGCCTGGACGAAGCTTTCAGTGCGCTCGACGTGCTGACCGCCGAGAACCTGCGACAGGAACTCATCAGCCTCTGGCGCAGTCGGGACAGCGGCTTGAGTTCTGTCTTCATGGTCACGCACAACATCGAGGAAGCGGTTGAGATGGCCACGCGCATCGTGGTCGTGTTCCCGCGGCCCGGGCGCATCGGCTTGGTGCTGGAGAACAAGCTCCCGTTCCCGCGCGATAGCAAAGACCCGGAGTTCCAGCGCCTAGTCAGCATCATCCATGAATCGATCACGACACTGACGCTGCCTGACCTGCCGCCTGAGGTGCCAATGTCGGGGCAGCCCATCTCTCGTGCCCGCACACGCATGGAATCCATTCCGCTGGTACCGGTGGGTCAGATCCTGGGCTTGATGAGCATCCTGAACGACACGCCGGACCTGTCCAACATCTACGACATATCCGACGAGATCGGCAAGGAGTTCGGCGAGACCATCGCGATCCTGAAGGCTTCCGAAATCCTGGACTTGATCGATACACCGAAGCAGGATGTCCGGTTCACCGAACTGGGCCGTAGGTTCATGGCCGCCGACCGGCTGGGCAAGCGAACGATCTTTGCCGAGCAGGTGTTCAAGCTGCGGCTCTTCCACATTATCCTGGCGCTGCTCAAGGAGTACGAGGAAATTGACGCCGACCAGGTGATCAAGGACATCGCCAGTGCGCTGCCCTACGACAACCCGGCGAAGACCTTTGAAACCATGATCGCCTGGGGTCGCTACGCCGGGTTGATGGACTACAACGCAAAGACGCGGATGGTCTTCGTTCCACAAGAAGAAAGCGCCGAAAACACGCAGTTGTAGTGGCCTTGCCTTCCATCTGTGGCACTGCTAAAACTTGGGCAGCTATAGCTCTGCCTTTCTGATAATGGACTTGCTTCAGTTCTCGGCCGCCGCTGAACTTCAAATCGACTTCATGAG
>JANXMO010000276.1 GCA_025354615.1 Burkholderiales bacterium
AAATTCTGGCTGGTGACATTGCGGCTTGCGTAGGGTTGAAGGACGTGACCACGGGCGAAACTTTGTGCGACCCAAGCGCCATCATCACGCTCGAGAAAATGATTTTTCCGGAGCCTGTGATCTCGCAAGCTGTTGAGCCCAAGACCAAGGCGGACCAGGAAAAAATGGGTATTGCGCTGGGCCGTTTGGCGCAGGAAGACCCGTCCTTCCGTGTCAAGACCGACGAAGAGTCAGGCCAGACCATTATTTCCGGAATGGGTGAGTTGCATCTGGAAATCATTGTCGACCGCATGAAGCGCGAATTCGGTGTGGAAGCCAATGTAGGCAAGCCGCAAGTGGCTTACCGTGAAACCATTCGCAAGCCTGTGTCTGACATCGAGGGGAAATTCGTTCGGCAATCGGGTGGTAAGGGCCAGTATGGTCACGTGGTATTGAAAATTGAGCCGCAAGAGCCGGGCAAGGGTTTTGAGTTCGTTGACGCGATCAAGGGCGGTGTCGTGCCGCGGGAGTTCATTCCAGCGGTCAAAAAGGGCGTCGAAGACTCACTGCCTGCCGGCGTGTTAGCCGGCTATCCGGTGGTTGATGTCAAAGTCACGCTGACGTTTGGTTCTTATCACGAGGTTGACTCGAATGAGAACGCGTTCAAGATGGCGGCTTCGCTAGGCTTCAAAGACGGTTGCCGTAAAGCGCAGCCTGTCATTCTTGAGCCGATGATGGCAGTAGAGGTTGAGACGCCTGAAGACTATGCAGGGGGTGTGATGGGCGACTTGTCATCACGCCGCGGCATGGTTCAAGGCATGGATGACATGCCCGGCGGCGGCAAAGTGATCAAAGCCGAAGTGCCATTGTCGGAAATGTTTGGCTATTCGACAACTTTGCGTTCGATGTCGCAAGGCCGCGCCACCTACACGATGGAATTCAAACATTACAGCGAAGCGCCTAAAAACGTCGCTGACGCAATCATCACGTCCCGGGGCAAGTAAGCTCTTACGGCAGCGGCGCCACTCTGACGCCGACTGTCACTTTTTTCCGTGGTCTTTATTGCGGTTTCGCGCATTGCCAGTGGTGTGCGGATTCAAGCTGCAATGGAAACCTTAAACATCACACTGGCCCTGCTCTTTGATTGAGAGAAATAAAAATGGCAAAAGGCAAATTTGAGCGTACCAAGCCGCACGTCAATGTGGGGACCATTGGTCACGTTGACCATGGCAAGACCACTTTGACGGCGGCCATTACCACTGTGCTGTCCAAGCTCTTTGGCGGTGAAGCCAAAGCGTACGACCAGATCGATGCGGCGCCCGAAGAAAAAGCCCGCGGCATCACCATCAACACCGCACACGTCGAATACGAAACCAAAGCCCGGCATTACGCCCACGTTGATTGTCCTGGGCACGCTGACTACGTCAAGAACATGATCACCGGTGCTGCCCAGATGGACGGCGCCATTCTTGTGTGCTCCGCCGCTGACGGCCCCATGCCCCAGACCCGCGAACACATTTTGCTTGCCCGTCAAGTTGGCGTTCCCTACATCATCGTCTTTCTCAACAAATGCGACATGGTCGACGACGCCGAACTCCTCGAGCTCGTTGAAATGGAAGTACGAGAACTTCTCGACAAATACGACTTCCCTGGAGATGCCACCCCCATCATCCACGGCAGCGCCAAGCTTGCCCTCGAAGGCGACAAAGGCGACCTTGGCGAAGGCGCCATCCTCAAACTTGCCGACGCCCTCGACACCTACATCCCCACCCCTGAGCGCGCAGTAGACGGCGCCTTCCTCATGCCCGTCGAAGACGTCTTCAGCATCAGCGGACGCGGCACCGTCGTCACCGGCCGCGTGGAGCGTGGCATCGTCAAAGTCGGCGAAGAAATCGAAATCGTTGGTATCACCAACACGCAAAAGACCACCTGCACCGGCGTTGAGATGTTTCGCAAGCTCCTCGACCAAGGTCAGGCAGGCGACAACGTTGGCATCTTGCTGCGCGGCACCAAACGCGAAGACGTCCAGCGCGGCCAAGTTTTGTGCAAACCCGGCAGCGTCAAGCCGCACACCCACTTCACCGCCGAGATTTACGTGCTGTCCAAAGAAGAAGGCGGCCGCCACACTCCATTCTTCAACAACTACCGGCCCCAGTTTTACTTTCGCACCACAGACGTGACCGGTGCAGTAGAGCTGCCTGCCGACAAAGAAATGGTCATGCCCGGCGACAACGTCAGCATCACCGTCAAGCTGATCAACCCCATTGCGATGGAAGAAGGCCTGCGATTTGCGATTCGCGAAGGCGGACGCACCGTCGGTGCAGGCGTGGTGGCGAAAATCATCGCGTAAG
>JANXMO010000278.1 GCA_025354615.1 Burkholderiales bacterium
GCCAGCCAGCGCGCGCAGCCGTTCGAAAGCTGGTTGGCCGACATCGCTGCGGCGCTGGCGGCGCTGCGGCAGACGCACGAGCGCGTGGTGTTGATCGGCCTGTCGTCAGGCGCCACGCTGGCGTTGGCCGCAACGCTGCGCCAGCCGGCGCTGGTCGACGGGCTGGTGCTGATGTCGCTGCCGTTGTTCACCGACGGCTGGGCCACGCCGCGCCACCGCTTCCTGCTGCCGCTGGCGCTATACACGCCGCTCGGGCGGCTGTGGCGTTACCGCGAACGCCCGCCCTACGGCGTGAAGGACGAGCGGGTGCGGCAGTGGGTGGCGCGCCAACTGCGCGAACGCCGCCTGTCGGCCGCCGGCGCGGCGGTGCTGGAGGTCGGCCACCTGCGTGAGAATCATCGGCTCACGCGCCATGTCAAGCGCCACATCGGCCAAGCCGTCTGTTCGCCGGTGCTGGCCTTGCACGCACTTGAAGACGAAGTGGCCAGCCCCGCCAATCTCGACTGGCTGCAGCGCCGGCTGCACTGCGCCTCGCTGCGGCGGGTTCTTCTGGAGGATTGCTATCACATGATTTCCATCGACACACAACGCCAGCGCGTGGCCCGCGAGACGGTCGAATTCGTCAACGCCATCGCGGCGCGGCCTGTAGACGCCAAGGGGGCGCGAGCCGCATGAGCGCCGCAACCACAACCACCACCTTCGAAGTGCTGGCCGAGGTGCTGACGCAGCAGTTCCACGTCGATCGCGCGCGCATCGAGCCGGCCACGACCCTGGTGGCGTTGGGGCTCGATTCGCTGGCGCTGATGGAATTTGTTTTCGCTGCGGAAGACCGCTTCGGCCTGCGCATTCCTGAAGACCGGCTGGACCCGCGGCAATCCGGCATCGACCTCGCGCAGCTGTGCGCGCTGATCGACGAAATGCGCGCCGCGCCGGCCGTGTCCGGTTGAGCGGTGCGCAGCCGTCGCTCACCACCTGCATGCGGCCTGCGATGAACCCGCCCGTTCACGTCAGCGGCATCGGCGTGATGTCGCCCCTGGGCCATGACCTGTTGGCTTTCGATGCGGCGCTGTTCGCCGGCCACTCTGGCGTCGGCCCGTTCAGCATCGAGTTGCCCGGCGTCGACGCCGCCACGGTCGCCGTGGCGCGTTGCGCGGTCGACGTGTGCACCGTTCGCACCCTTTCACGCCTGCCCGCCGACCGCGGCACTGCGCTGGCGCTGCTGGCCGTCGAGGCCGCGCTGCAGCACGCCGGCTGGGCCTCGGGCGGCGTTGATCCGACGCGGCTCGGCGTCTACTGGGGCAGCGGCATGGGCGGTGCCCACAGCTTCGATGCCGCCTGCCAGACACTGCATGGTGAACACCGCCGCATGCGGCCGACCACGGTCGTGACGTCGATGCCGAACGCCGCGCTGGCGGAAATTGCGCTGCGCGTGGGCGCCCGCGGCGCCGCCATCGGCTATGCCTGCGCCTGCGCCTCGTCCGCGGTGGCCATCGGCGAAGCGCTGCGGGCCTTGCGCGCGGGTTGGATCGACGTCGCCATTGCCGGCGGCAGCGAGGCGCTGCTGACGCCCGCCATCGTCGCCAGCTGGCATGCCATGCGCGTGCTCGCGCCGGGCGACGGCGCCGTGCCGCAGGCCGCCTGTCGGCCGTTCGCGGCCGACCGCGCCGGCTTTGCGCTGGGCGAGGGCGCTGCCGCGCTGGTGTTGGAGACGGCGGCCCACGCACAAGCGCGGCGCCCGGCGCAAGCCCCGTCGCCGCTCGTTCTCAGCGGCTACGCCACCAATTGCGATGGCCTGCACATCACCCACCCCGATGCCGCCGGCCAAGCCCGCGCCATGCGCGCCGCGCTGGCCGACGCCGGCCTGCAGCCGCACGACATCGGCCACCTCAACGCCCACGGCACCGCCACACAGGCCGGCGATGCGGCCGAGGCGCAGTCGATTGCCGACGTGTTTTGCGCGCATGGCGTGCCGGTCACGGCCACCAAGGCGCTGCATGGCCACCTGCTGGGCGCCGGCGGCGCGGTGGAACTGGTGGCCGTGCTGCGGGCGCTGAATGCCTGCCGATTGCCGCCGTCCGGCTGCGTGCCAGCTGATCCGGCGTTCGGCGTCGACCTGGTGACGGGCGCCGCCAGGCCGGCGCCGGCGCTGCGCCACGCGCTGTCCAACTCATTCGCCTTTGGCGGCACCAATGCCGTGTTGATCGCCAGCCGGCTGGGCGACTGAACGGTTACACGGCGCCCCGGTTCGTACGGCCGGCACAATCCGCACATGCCGACTTCTTCCCTGCCATTGGGTAGCGATGTGCCCGCTGCTGCTGATGCGGCTGCAGCGCCGCTGGCCGAGCGCCTGCGCCCGCGCACGCTGGACGACGTCATCGGCCAGCAGCACCTGCTCGGCCCCGGCCGGCCGCTGCGCGCGGCCTTCGAATCGCATCGGCTGCACTCGATGATCCTGTGGGGCCCGCCCGGCGTCGGCAAGACCACGCTGGCGCGGCTGATGGCCGACGGCTTTGACGCGCAATTCATCGCCATTTCCGCGGTGCTCGGCGGCGTCAAGGACATCCGCGAGGCCGTCGAACGCGCACAGTTGACCCTGGCTCAGCCGCAGGCGCGGCGCACCGTGGTCTTCGTCGACGAGGTGCACCGCTTCAACAAGAGCCAGCAAGACGCCTTCCTGCCGCACGTCGAGTCCGGCCTGTTCACCTTCATTGGCGCCACGACTGAGAACCCGTCTTTCGAAGTCAATTCCGCCCTGCTGTCACGCGCCACCGTTCACGTGCTCAAAAGCCTGGACGAAGCCGATCTCACGCTGCTGCTGGGCCGCGCCCAGGCGCTGCTGGCCGCGCCGCCGCTGGCGCCAGCCGCCGCCACGCGCCTGATTGCCTATGCCGACGGCGACGCCCGCCGCCTGCTCAACGCCTACGAGAACCTGGTGGCCATGGCCGGCCCGGTAGCCACCATCGACGAAGCGCAGCTCGAACGCTCGCTCGGTGAGCAGCTGCGCCGCTACGACAAGGGCGGCGAGCAGTTCTACGACACCATTTCCGCACTGCACAAATCGGTTCGCGGCAGCGACCCGGACGCCGCGCTGTACTGGTTCGTCCGCATGCTCGATGGCGGCGTCGACCCGCGCTATGCCGCCCGCCGCCTGGTCCGCATGGCCAGCGAAGACATCGGCCTGGCCGACCCGCGCGCACTGCGCATCGCGCTCGACGCCGCCGAAACCTATGAACGCCTCGGCTCGCCCGAAGGCGAGCTGACGCTGGCGCAAGCCGTCATCTACCTGGCGATGGCGCCCAAATCCAACGCCGTCTACCGCGCCTTCAAGGAAGCCCGCGCTTTCATCGCTCGCGACGGCACCCGCACCGTGCCGCTGCACCTGCGCAACGCACCCACCCGGCTGATGAAAGACCTGGACTACGGCCGCGGCTACCGCTACGCGCACGACGAAGAAGGCGGCTTCGCCGCTGGGGAACGCTATGGGCCCGATGGCGGCAACGCACCGGTGTTTTACCAACCGGTGCCGCGCGGGCTGGAAATCCGCATTGGCGAGCGACTGGCGGAGCTGCGGAGGTTGACCGCGGCGGCGGTCAGTGGGGCAGGCCTATTCGGTGAAGACGGTTGATCAGGCTCAACACCTGGGTTGGAAAAACCCGTTGCGTGACGCCGTGCCATCTCATGTAGATGCCCGGCGCAACGCAAACGCAATACACTTTCAAGCATGAAGTCGGCCGTTCTCCCGCAAGTTCGTATCGAGCCGGCACTGCGTGCCGAATTGGAAGCCGTGCTGCAGGAAGGCGAATCCCTTTCCAGCTTCGTGGAGGCCTCTGTCCGCAGGGGAGTGGACTTCCGGCGCATGCAAACACACTTTCATGCGCGTGGCCAGGCTGCCTGGAACCATTACGAAAGCACCGGTGAGTCAAAGTCTGCAGATGAAATGCTGGCCACGCTGCAAAAGAAGCTGGATGACAAGCGCGGGCAATTGACGAGGCGATGACGGCGGCGTTCGAAGTCCGCTTCAGTACGGCGGCCCACGATGGCTTGGTACGTCTGTTCGGTTTTCTACTTGACAAGGCTGAGACGGTCGAAAACCTCGACTTGGCCGAAGCAGCCCTCGAGGCCGTTCGCGCCATCGCTTTGCATCAGCTGGGCACAACGCCCTACAGCTTCCGCAAGGCAGGCAATAGCAGGAGTCCGACACGTCGGGAGCTCATCATCCCGTTTGGTGCCAGCGGCTACGTTGCCCTTTACGAAATTGCCAGCCCGATGCGCGTCGTGGTACTGGCGGTGCGGCATCAGCGCGAAGAGGACTGTCAC
>JANXMO010000289.1 GCA_025354615.1 Burkholderiales bacterium
TTTCATTTCAGCCTGCGGCCGCGGTCTCATGGCGTGCGCCTGTTACCCTTCAAAAAATACCTTTCTCGAATCAACCCGCCGCCACAGCGGCGGCGCGCTGCGGAGCCTGCAACGACGTGATCACCGAAACCGAATTCAACCGCATGGCGGCCGAGGGTTACAACCGCATTCCGTTGACGGCGGAAGCCTTTGCCGATCTGGAAACGCCGCTGTCGCTGTACCTGAAGCTGGCTTGCAGCGACGGCGGGCCGGGGGCGAACAGCTTTTTGCTGGAATCGGTGGTGGGCGGCGAGCGCTTCGGGCGCTACTCCTTCATTGGCCTGCCGGCGCGCACCTGGTTGCGGGCGACCGGGTTCAAGACCGAGGTGGTGACGGACGGGGCCGTCGTTGAAACCGACGTCGGCAACCCGCTGACCTTCATCGCCGCATACCAGCAGCGCTTCAAGGTGGCGCTGCGCCCGGGCCTGCCGCGGTTTTGCGGCGGGCTGGCCGGCTATTTCGGATATGACGCGGTGCGCTGCATCGAGCCACGGCTGGCCGGCGTCGAGCGGCCTGGCGGCCTGGGCACGCCGGACATCCTGCTGTTGCAATGCGAGGAGCTGGCGGTGATCGACAACCTGTCGGGCCGGCTGCATCTGATCGTTTATGCCGACCCGGCGCAGCCCAACGCGTTTGCTCGTGCCAGTGGCCGCCTGGCGCAACTGGCGGCGCAGCTGCGGCGCAGCGTCACCGCGCCGGAGGTTCAGCCCGGCCCGGCGCATGCCGTTCAGCGCGACTTCGACCATGCCGACTACATCGCTGCGGTGCTGAAGGCCAAGGACTACATCGCCGCCGGCGACTTGATGCAGGTGCAGGTCGGCCAGCGCCTGTGCAAGCGCTACACCGCAAGCCCGCTGAGCCTGTACCGCGCACTGCGGGCGCTGAACCCGTCGCCCTACATGTACTTTTACGATCTGGGCGACTTCCAGATCGTCGGCGCGTCGCCGGAAATCCTGGTGCGCCAGGAGCACA
Organism: Burkholderiales bacterium; assembly: GCA_025354615.1. Classification (GTDB taxonomy): domain Bacteria; phylum Pseudomonadota; class Gammaproteobacteria; order Burkholderiales; family Burkholderiaceae_C; genus JANXMO01. The sequence goes on from JANXMO010000289.1 coordinate 1,012, forward strand.
CGGCCGAGGGCGCGAAGGTGACGATCCGCCCTCTGGCCGGCACGCGGCCGCGCGGCAGCACGCCGCAGCACGATGAAACACTGGAAGCCGAGCTGAGCGCCGACCCGAAGGAACGCGCCGAGCACTTGATGCTGATCGACCTGGCGCGCAATGACATCGGCCGCATTGCGCGCACCGGCAGCGTCAAGGTGACCGAAGCCTTCAAGGTCGAGCGCTACTCGCACGTGATGCACATCGTCAGCAATGTCGAAGGCCTGTTGAACGACGGCGTCACCAACCTCGACGTGCTGAAAGCCACGTTCCCGGCCGGCACGTTGACCGGCGCGCCGAAAGTGCGCGCGATGGAGCTGATCGACGAGTTGGAGCCGGTCAAGCGCGGCATTTATGGCGGCGCGGTCGGCTACCTCAGTTTCGCGGGCGATATGGATGTGGCGATCGCCATCCGCACCGGCATCGTCAAGGACGGCATGCTGTATGTGCAGGCCGCCGCCGGCGTCGTGGCCGACTCGGTGCCTGAACTCGAGTGGCAGGAAACCGAAGCCAAGGCACGCGCGCTGATTCGCGCGGCCGAGCTGGTCGAAGAGGGCTTTTGAACGCGCGGCTGCCGCAGGTCGATGCGCTGCGCGGCATCGCCGCCCTCGGCGTGGTGCTGTTCCACTACACCACCCGCTACCAAGCCTTGTACGGCCACACCACTGCGCTGTGGGCAGCGCTGCCATGGGGCCACCTCGGCGTCAACCTGTTCTTCATGATCAGCGGCTTCGTCATCTTCCTGACCTTGCAACGCACGCAGCGGCCGATGGACTTCATCGTTTCGCGCTTCAGCCGCCTGTACCCGGCCTACTGGCTGGCGGTCGGGTTGACGTTTGCCGTGGTCCATGGGATGGGCCTGCCGGGCAAGGAGGTCAGCGCACCACAGGCGGTGCTGAATTTGACGATGCTGCACGGCCTGTTCAATGTGCCCAGCGTCGACAACGTCTACTGGACGCTGCAGGTCGAGCTGCTGTTCTATGCCGGCGCGCTGCTGCTGTTCCAGCTGAATGCGCTGCAGCGCATTCACCTCGTGCTGGCGCTGCTGCTGCTGGCGCGGCTGGCGTACCACGTGGCGCAAGCCGGCTTTGGCGTCGACTTGCCGTGGGCGCTCTACCGCTTGTTCATTCTGAACGAAATCGCCTGGTTTGCGTGCGGCATCATGGTGTTCCGCCTCGCGGTGCTGCGCACCACACCGCGGCCTGACGGGGTGCTGCTGGCCACTGCCGTAGCCGTGTTGGGCGTGACGGCTTCGTGGGGCGTGGCAGCGCTGGCGGCGGGGCTGGCCGCGCTGCTGTATGGCGCTGCCACGCAGCGCTTGAAGTGGCTGAACCAACCGCTGCTGCTGGCGCTGGGCGCCGTGTCATACAGCCTGTACCTGCTGCACGAAAACATCGGCTGGGTGGTGATCCGGCGGCTGGAGCACAGCGGAGTGAACGCCAACCTGGCGGTGCTGGCCGCGTTGGCCGTGGCGCTGGCACTGGCTGCCGCAGTGCGCGTGGCGGTCGAAAAGCCGGCCATGCGCTGGCTGCGCGCGCGCTACCAGCGCAAAGTCAGCTCCGCGACGTGAACAGCCGCTCCATCGCCACGTCGATCACCATGCCACACAGGCTGTAGATCAGCGAGCCGACCAGCGCGGCGCCGAAGCCGTTGACGTTGAGCCCGTTCAGCAACCGCGCCGCCATGAAGAACATCGCCGCGTTGATGATGAACAGGAACAACCCCAGCGTGACCAGCGTCACCGGCAGCGTCAACAACACCAGCAGTGGACGCAGCAGCGTGTTGAGCAGGCCCAGCACCAGCGCGGCAATCAGGGCCGCATTGAAGCTTTGCACCTGCACACCGGGGTAGAGATGGGCCACCAGCAGCAAAGCGGCGGCCAGCAAGAGCCAGCGAATCAAGATTTTCATGGCGTGAGAATAACCCGCCGGCCACAACGGGCAGCGGCGGCGGCGGCTTCTAGAATCACGCTCCCCCTCCGCGACATCGAACGCGGTTTTTCAGGAAAAATCGATGCGCGTTTTCTGGTTTGCCTTGTCCCTGTGCCTGGCCCTTGCCGGCCCGGCGGGCTCTGCGACGCCGCCGCCAAGCCGCTTCCTGGATGACCTCACCTGGACCGAGCTGCGCGACGCGCTGGCCGCCGGCCAGCGCACCGTCATCATTCCGGTTGGTGGCACCGAGCAAAGCGGCCCGCACTTGGCGCTGGGCAAGCACAACGTGCGCGTGCGGGTGCTAGCCGGGCGCATTGCCGAGGCGTTGGGCAACGCGCTGGTCGCACCGGTGGTGGCCTATGTGCCTGAAGGCGCCCTTCAGCCGCCTACGGGCCACATGCGGTTCGCCGGCACGGTGTCAGTGCCAGACGCGGCTTTTCAAGCGGTGGTCGAAGGCGCGGCGCGCAGCTTTCGTCAGCACGGCTTTACCGATGTGGTGCTGATCGGTGACCACGGCGGTTACCAGGCGCTGCTGCGCGAGTCCGCCGGCAAGTTGAACCGCGACTGGTCAGTGGGCGCGCGTGCCGGAGCGCCAGCGGCACAGGCCCATTTCATCGGTGCCTACTACCAGCTGGCGCAAACTGCCTACGTACAGGCACTGCAGGCGCAGGGCTTTGCCACGGCGCAAATCGGCACCCATGCGGGGCTGGCCGACACCGCGCTGATGCTGGCCGTCGACCCGGCGCTGGTGCGCGCCACCGAGCACTGGCCGCGCAACGCCGCCGAAGGCGCCACGCTAGGGGTTGAAGGCGACCCACGCGGCGCCACCGCGGCGCTCGGCCAGCGGGGTGTTGACGCGATCGTGGCCGGCAGCGTCGCAGCCATCCGCCGAGCCGTGGCGGCCCGACGCTGAGCGCTGATGGTCAATCTGACCGGCCGGCCCAGCTTTGAATTTTTTTGCAGCCTTGATTTTTGTTTCCCCCACAGGATTTTTTGACATGCGTCAGCGTTTCTTGCCTTTCAAACTCAACCGTCCCTGGAGTCTGCCAGCGCTGCTGACATGCGGCGCCCTCATCGGCACCGTGCCGTGGTGGGCGGCGGCGCAAGGCGGCGCCAGCGGTGCTGCAACACCGGCCGTGCCGGCGGCCTCTGCCTCGGCGCCGTTCGAGCCGGTGCCCGGCATGCTGCCGGTGCCTGACCGCAGCAACCTGTACAGCGAAATTGGCGCCAACCGGCTGAGTACCGCCGTGGCGGGTGCGCTGCCTCGCGTCTACGTGCCCAACCGCGGCGCCAACACGGTGTCGGTGATCGACCCGGCCACGCTCAAGGTGATCGACACCTTTCGCGTGGGCGTGCACCCGCAGCACGTCGTGCCGTCGTGGGATTTGCGCACGCTGTGGGTGGCCAACAATGCCGAAGGCCGCAACGACGGCAGCCTCACGCCGGTCAACCCGCTGACCGCAAAGCCCGGCGCGTCGGTTGCGGTCGACGATCCGTACAACATGTACTGGTCGCCCGACGGCCGGCTGGCCATCGTCGTTGCCGAGGCATTCAAACGGCTCGATTTCCGCGATGCCAAGACGATGCAGATGCAATACAGCATCGACACGCCGGCCTGTGACGGCATCAACCACGCCGATTTTTCGATCGACGGGCGCACCGCCTATTTCACCTGCGAATACAACGGCTCGTTGACCAAGATCGATCTCGTCAAGCGCAGCGTGGTCGGCATGCTCAAGCTCAGCCCGTACTACGCGCGGCCCGAGGTGCTGGCCTTGCTCGCCACGCCCGGCAAGAAGCCGCGCAAGGTGCCCGACCCGAGCCAGCTTGGCGGTGAAATTTGCACCACGCCCGGCATGCCGCAGGACGTTCGCTTTTCGCCCGACGGCAAGCTGCTGTTCGTGGCCGACATGATGGCCGA